>JAITHF010000009.1 GCA_031280115.1 Spirochaetaceae bacterium
CGTCCCCATCTCGTTTTTGGACAAATACAACTCGGAGCAGTTTGAGATTTTGGGACAAACCGGTGTTATAGACCCGAATGATATTTGTATTCAATACAAAGGTGGGCGTCCTTACATAACAAGGAAAAAGAATGTATGCCCGTATTTTAATAAAGAGGAGATAAAACAAGATGACCATTGAATTGCACACGGTTCCAGTGGGGGAACTGGCGGAAGGGTACCGGAACTCCGACGAGGAGGGCGTTACCGGCTACGGCGGGAGGCTCAACATCCGGCCCCCGTACCAGCGGGAGTTTGTCTACAAGGACGCGCAGCGGGACGCGGTCATTGAGACGGTACGCGCCGGTTTCCCGCTCAACGTCATGTACTGGGCGCGGAACAGCGACGGCTCCTTCGAGGTGCTTGACGGGCAGCAGCGGGCAATCAGCTTGTGCCAGTATGTTACCGATACATTTTCAGTGGACAAGATGAAGTTCGGAAACCTTCCCTCCGACAAACAGGAAGAGATCTTGGACTACAGGCTTATGGTGTACTTCTGCGAAGGCAAGGCGAGCGAAAAACTTGCGTGGTTTGAAACCATCAACATCGCCGGAGCGGTCCTGACAAAGCAGGAACTGCGGAACGCCGCGTACACCGGCCCGTGGCTCGCCGACGCGAAGCGGTACTTCAGCAAAACAGGCTGCGCCGCCTATGGTATCGGGCAGAACTATGTAAACGGCTCCCCGATCCGCCAGGAATATCTTGAGGCCGCCCTTGGCTGGATAAGCCACGGGAAAATCGATGAATATATGGACGAACATCGGCAGGAACCGAACGCGAACGAACTGTGGCTGTATTTCCAGAGTGTTATCAACTGGGTACGGGTTGTTTTTCCCGCGTACCGCAAAGAAATGAAAGGGGTTGGCTGGGGCGTTTTATACAACAAACATAAGGATAAAGCCTTTGACTCCGCCGAAATGGAGAAAGAGGTTTCCCGCCTTATGGCGGACGACAACGTTACCAATAAGAGAGGTATATACCCCTATGTATTAGGCGAAGACGAAAAACACCTCAGCATCCGCGCCTTTACCGCCGGCCAGAAACGGGCGGCGTATGAAAAGCAGGGCGGCGTCTGCCCGCTCTGTAACGGCCGTTTTGATATAAACGAAATGGAAGGCGACCACATCGACCCGTGGCGCGACCGCGGGAAAACCAAACCTGCCAATCTGCAAATGCTCTGTAAACCCTGCAACCGCCGCAAAGCGGGGAAATAACAACTTACCGGCGCTGCCGCGCCTCTTTGGGAAGAATTTGGGGGAACCAGTTCCCCCAAACCCCCGCTAAAGGCTTCCTGCGCTGCGCCCTTCCGCCTGCGGCGTCCGCTGAGGCGCCGCTTCTGGGTTGTGACTAAAATTGCAAACCCTATCGCCGCAGGAAGCACGTGAATCCCCCGCAGGGGGTTGTTTGTTTGGAGGGAAGCGGGGTATACTCTTCTGCATGGCTCTTAATTGCGGTATTGTGGGGCTTCCTAATGTGGGTAAGTCTACTATTTTTTCCGCCCTTAGCGCGGTGCCGGCAGAGGCGGCGAATTATCCGTTCTGTACGATAGAACCCCATGTGGGAAAGGTTGAGGTCGCCGATGACAGGCTCGCCTCCCTTACGGAAATCTTTAAACCCAAACGCACCGTGCCGGCAGTAATGGAATTTGTGGATATTGCCGGCCTTGTTAAAGGCGCCTCCAAAGGAGAGGGCCTGGGCAACCAGTTCCTCTCCCACATTCGGGAAGTGGGCGTGATTGCCCAGGTGGTGCGCTGCTTTGATAACCCTGATATTATCCACGTGGCCAACAAGGTCGACCCTGTGTCGGACATGGAAACCATTGCGGTCGAACTTGCGCTCTCTGATCTTGAAACCCTTCACAAGCGCCGGGAACGGGCGGAACGGGCCCGGAAGGTGCAGGGCAAAACCGAGCAGAAACACGCCGAAGCGGTGCTCGCGGCGCTGGACAAGGTAGAAGCGGAACTTGAGCGCGGAAGGGCGGCGCGGAACGCGGCGCTTACGCCGGATGAGAAAGAACTCATAGGGGACTGCCATTTTCTCAGCATGAAGCCCCAGCTCTATGTATGCAATGTAGATGAAGCGGGGGTTAAAGCCGGCAGCGGCTATGTGGAGGCAGTGAAAAAGCGGGCCGCCGCGGAAGGCTCGGAAGCGCTGTGTATATGCGGCAAGTTTGAGGCCGAACTGGGAAGCATCAAAGACCCCGGGGAGAAACAGGCGTTTTTTGAGGAATTAGGCGCCAGCGCTTCAGGATTAACCCTGCTGGCTCAGGCGGCGTACCGGCTGCTGGGGCTTGCCACGTTCTTTACCGCCGGCGCGGACGAATGCCGGGCATGGACGTTTCATAAAGGGGACCGGGCGCCGCAGGCGGCGCGGGCCATACACACAGACTTTGAACAGAACTTCATCAAAGCGGAGGTCTATTCCTACGATGACCTTATCCGGTATAAAAGCGCGGCCAAGGTAAAAGAAGCCGGCAGATACCGCGTGGAAGGCAAGGACTACGCGGTGCAGGACGGGGACATCCTGTTCATAAAAATATAAAAAAACCCCCCTACGCCTCATCCCGCAGGATTATCCGGCAGATTTCCTCGCCCGTCCGGCCTTCCTGCGCGAAAGGCGGGCGCACCACCAGCAGCTTCACCCCCTCTTTCGCCGCGGCCCGGGCCTTTTCAGGAAAGCCCCCTTCAGCGCCGGTCTCTTTGGTAACAAGCCAGGCCGCGCCGGTTTCCCGCAAGAGCGCCTGATTAAGCGCTTCAGAGACCGGCCCCTGGAGCGCGATAATCTGTTTGGGCGAAAACCCCTGGGAACGGCAGAGGCGGATGCTTTCCTCCACCGGCAGGATACGCAGGAACACCCGCTCCCGCAGGGGTTCGCAGGCGAAAGAGCCGGCCCCTTTGCTCCCGACAGCCAAGAATACCCGCCCTGTTGTGCGGAGGAGGAACCGCGCCGCCTCTTCCATAGTGTCAACATAGACCGCGCCCTCGATGAAGGAGGCGGTCTCCCGTTTAAGCCTTACATACGGGACGCCGGCGCGTCCGCAGGCGGCTTTGATGTTTCCCGCGGCTTCCGCCGCGTAGGGGTGGGTGCAGTCGATAACATAGCAGGGGCCTAGGGCCTGTATCTTCTTGAAGATTCCTTCAGCGTCAAGCCGTTCCCCGTACACGGTTACTGCTTCTTCCCCGTACCCCCCCGCTTTGAACGCCGCTTCCAAAAGCTCCCTGCCGTACCTTGTGGCGGCGCAGGCGTGGATACTGAGCGGGCCCGTTTCCTGCGCCCCGTCCAATACCCGCTGGATCAGGGCCCGTCCGTCGCCGGTTCCGGCAAAGACCAGTATCTTACGCATCAAGGTATCCCCGGGGGGTTACCATTTTTCCGTTTATAACCCTGGTGCGGGAGTTCCCGATAAAGACGGTGGTAAACATATCCGCTTCTTTGTCTTTGAGTTCTTTAAGGGTCGTGATGCCCGCCTCCTCTCCGGCGCGCCCGGCGTTTCTCACCGCCGCGCACACCGTATCTTCCCGCCGGTACGCAAGCAGTATCCCGCAGGCCCGGGCCAGGGAGCGCCGCCGCTTTTTGCTCCCCGGGTTATAGAGGCAGATGACAAAATCCCCCTGGGCCGCGCTTGTAAGGCGGGCCTGTATGGTTTCCCAAGGGGTGAGGAGGTCGCTGAGGCTTATGACCGCAAAGTCGTGCCCCAGAGGCGCGCCTAAGAGGGCGGCGCCGCCCAGGGCCGCGGTTATCCCCGGAACAACCTGTATTTCTACTTCAGGGTACTGGGGCGAAAGCTCGTGCACCGGCGCGGCCATGCCGTATACCCCTGAGTCGCCGCCGCATACCAGGGCGGTTATCCGCCCCGAAGCAGCCGCGTCCAGCGCCATCCGGCACCGCTCGATTTCTTGGCGCATAGGGGTTTGGAGAAGGGTTTTCCCTTGAATGAGCGGGGCGATTAGCGCGAGGTAGAGCGGGTAGCCGGCCACCACTTCGCTCTCGCCCAGGGCTTCCCGGGCTTGGGGGGTAAGATATTTCGGGTCCCCCGGGCCGATGCCGACGAGCGCGAGCCTCACGGGGCCGCCCTTTTGCCCGGTCCCGGGGCTGGCCGCAGCACCGCTTCCTGCAAGGCGCTGAAACAGGGCCTCCACAGCCCGGGGTCAAGGGATTCCCGCAGGCCGAAAAGCATTTTTCCCGCGACCCTGCGGGCGCTGCGGCCTATCTGCTCCCGAAGCTGCCCTGCTGCTTCCGCTTCTATCCCCAGCCTGCCGATATGCCGTTCAAGGCGGCTTACCACTTCCGCGGCGAAAGACTCCTGGACGGCGCTTATCCCTCCGGTGTAATCCCGGAAAGCGTGCCAGAGCGCGAACTCCCGCAGTTCTTCGCCCAGTATCTCCTGTATCTCCTGCCAATCCGCCGCGTCCCGGCGGAGGCCGCCTGCAAGGCAGTCAATGTCAAGCAGGGTTATACCCGCAAGGCCCCCCAGGGCCGGGTCAAAGTCCCGGGGCACCGCAAGGTCAAGAAACAGCCGCTCCCGGCTGTCCAAGAACTTGGCGGCCTCGCCGCAGGCCACCGTATAGTGGGGGCTGCGCGTGGCGCTGACAACCGCCCGGTAATCCGGCAGCGCCGGGTAGCGCGCATCATAGTCAAGGGGTTTAACCCCTGCGGGAATAATCGTTTCCGCATGGTTATGGCGGCGCAGGGTCATGCTTACCTGATACCCCGCGCAGGCAAGGCGCGACGCGATCGCCCGCCCTGTAACGCCGTTGCCGATGATAAGGCAGGGGCTCCCCGGGGGAATGCGGGACATGATAAGGGAAGCGGCGGCGGTCGAAATAGAAGGGTCCGCGCGGTTTACGGCGGTTTCGGTTTTTATCCGCTTGGCGCAGGTAATTGCCGCGAGAAAGAGCCGTTCAAGCGCCGGCTCCGTACTGCCCGCTTTGCGGGCGGTTTCAAGCGCGTCCTTCACCTGGCCGAGTATTTGCTGTTCCCCGGCAATCTGGGATTTAAGGCCCGCAGTAAGGGAGAAAAGGTGCTCCGCCGCGTCCATGCCTTGGCGCAGGGCAAGCAGCGTCCGGTTATCTTCCCATGAGATATGTTTCGCTTCGCACAAAAGCCTGTCCGGGCTCAAGGCGCCCGGGGCGTTCCCGCTTACATAGATTTCGGTTCTGTTGCAGGTGGAGATAATAATACACCCCGTTTCAGGACAGCCCCTGCTTATGGCTTCCAATGTTTGAAACAAGGCGTGGGGGGTAAAGGCAAACACCTCCCTGGTGCGGACGTCCGCTTGGGTGTAGTCAATCCCTGCCATAAAAATACGCATGAAGTTTATCATAAAAAGGCCGGCGCCTCTTGTCAATACGCCCCCTGCGCAGCCGGAGGCTGTTTCACGTGCTTCCTGCGGCGGGAGGGTTTGCACGTTTAGTCACCCCCTGCGGGGGATTCACGTGCTTCTTGTGATGAGAGGGTTTGCACGTTTAGTCACCCCCTGCGGGGGATTCACGTGCTTCTCGCGGCGAGAGGGTTTGCAAGTTTAGTCACAACCCCGAAGGATGCGCCTCATCGCGCTTCGATAACGTTAGTGGCGCTGCACACGTCGCACTGGTTGGGGGTTTGGGGGAACTGGTTCCCCCAAATTCTCTTAAAGAGGCGCGAAAGCGCCGATAATTCGTTATACCATAATGCGTTATCTGGGGGCAGGGCATCGTATTCCGTCGACAGGATACGCCTCCTGCGGCGCTTTTTATCAGAGCCCGGCGCAAAGAC
>JAITHF010000089.1 GCA_031280115.1 Spirochaetaceae bacterium
GCAAAACAAGTTTTCCGGTTCACCAAAAAAGCTGTCCTGTCCCCCATAAATTCATTGTTTCAGAACGGATTACCCCCTGCGGGGGTTTTAAACGGCTTCCTGCCTCGCGCCCTTCCGCCTGCGGCTCGGTTAGGCGTTATTTTGGCTGCAAGAAAAACCGGTCTTTGCGCCGGGGTCTGTTGGTATGGTATGAATTATCGGCGCTTTCGCGCCTCTTTTAAGAGAATTTGGAGGGTCATAGACCCTCCAAACCACCCATAAAAGCTTCCTGCGCGGCGCCCGGGCGGTTGCGGCTCGGGTAGGCGTTTTTTTGGATCCAACCGAACCTTTTTTGGATCCAACCGAACCTTTGACGGATCCAACCGAACCTTTGTTGGATCCAACCGAAATCTTTTTGTTTCCAACCTAACCATTTTTGGTTCCAACCGGACCTTTGTTGGAACCAACCGAACTTTTGTCGGATCCAACCGAACCTTTGTCGGATCCAACCGAACCTTTTTTGGATCCAAAACAAACTATCCTGCCCCCAGATAAATCATTGTTTTATAATGACTTATCGGCGCTTCGCGCCTCTTTTAAGAGTTTTTGGGGGCTTTTTTACCGGCGCTTCATGTTTCGCGTATTCTTTTGCAAACTTCGCGTAAGGGAACAGCCTACGGCTGCCCCCAAACCCCCGCTAAAGGCTTCCTGCGCTGCGCCCGTGCGCCGTCGAAGCCCGCTGAGGCGCCGCTTCGGGGTTGTGACTAAACTTACGAACCCGCTCACCGCAAGAAGCACCTGAATCCCCCGCAGGGGGTGAAACAGCCTTCGGCTGCCCGCAGGGGGCGCCGCGCCCTTCCGCCGGCGGCTCCGGCGGGCGTTTTGCTGGTTCCAATCAACTTGTTTTGAGAGCAAAACAACTTATTTTGCGTGCAAAAAACGTTGCTTTGTGCACAAAAAAACGTATGCCGCCGGCAAAAAACCCGGCCCGGCATCTTGCCCTGCGCCGGCTTTGCAGGGTATGGTGTTTGGGCGCTGTTTCAGCGATAAGGAAAATCCGGCATGAAAAAAATGATGGCCCTGCTTCCCCTGCTTCCCCTGCTTTTCCTAAGCCTCGCCCGCCTTTTAATCCCAGTTCCCGTGTGCGCTCAAGAGGCTGTGCAGGATGAAAGCCCCCCTGCACCCCTGCCCGGGGCGCCGGAAAAACAGGACCCTCCGGCAGAAGCGGCGCAATTCCCGCTTTTCCGCTATTTCGCATGGGCAAAGCCCTTTGCGGAACGGAAAGATTTCGTGCTTGCCGCAGTATCCGCCCTCTGGACCCCGGACGCCCAAGGCATCGGGGAAGAAATCTTCGCCCTGCACTGGTCGTTCCTCCCCTTTACCTCAATCGGCGGGGGCCTCAACCTGAGCGGGCTTTTCGGCCAGGGGCTTTTCCCCCAGTCTCTGACCCTCGTCCATAAGGCCGGCGTTGTCCTGCCCCTCACGCCGCGGCTTAAAATCTTCGGGGACCTGACCTTGGAAATAGGGCTTGGCGAACCCAGTGCCGTATCCGGCGCGGCGCTGGCTTTGGCCCTGGGGTACGACGCGGGGTTTACGGTCATGCTGGATACTGATTTCGGCATTGAGATAACGTACAAGGGCCTGTGGAAGCCGGACCGGGCCTATGTGAACGCCCTGGGATTTGGGTGGCTGTGGAACTTCTGGCGCTGACAGGGCGCCTGCCCTCTTGAGGGCCCGCGCTTCCGCTACATATCCCGCAGTTCATTGTCCAGCCGCGCTCTGGTTTCGTTGTCTATGATCTGTTTATCAAGAAGCACCCCGTTGAGAATACCCAGATAATTTTTAAGATGCCCGAAATGGTTTGACTTTATCGCCGCAAGTTCGGCGCTGAAGCCGTCCATCTTGGTATCCATACCGGCTATCTTGTTGTCCATCTCAACAAAGCGGGCGTTCATCTTGTTGTCCATCTCAACGAAGCGGACATCCATCTTGTTGTCCATCTCAACGAAGCGGACATTCATCTTGTTGTCCAGCGCGGCTATCTTATTGTCCATCTCGGCAAAGCGGACATTTATTTTGTTGTCCATATCAGCAAAACGGGCGTTCATCTTATTGTCCATCTCGCCGAAACGGGTATCAAATTTAGCCTCAAAGGTGTCAAAGCGCCTTTCGATACTCAAAAGCGAGGAGTCCAGCGCGGTCTGTTTGAACCCGTGCTTCACAAAGTCCATACCGTGCCGGCTGAACCCGATAACGAACACAATCCCCCCGGCGGCGCATAACGTAATCGCCAGTATAGGGGGAGAGGCGCTTATAATTTTATCTAAAATATCCCATACCGTCATAGCGTGCCCTCCGCTTTCCAGTATACCATAGCATCCTCACAGGCGTCCACGCCTTTCTTAGGGGAATACCGGAATTTCACCGCCCCCGGTGGGGGGCGGCGCCGGCGGGAACTAGAGGATTTGCCGGTCGATAGGCATTCCCCCGGGCACCATAGGAAGCACTTCCTCGTCCGGATCGATTGCCGCGTCGATTACCGCTGCCTGCCCTGCCTTGAGGTCGCCTGCGGCCCTGTCAAGCGCCGCGGCAAAGCCGTCCTCGGTGTCCGCAGAATACCCTGAAAGCCCGTATGCCTGAGCCAGCTTCACAAAGTCCGGCCATTGGGTAAGGACTGTTTCAGAGTACCGCTCCTCATAGAACAGGCGTTGCCACTGCCGCACCATGCCGAGCGCCTGGTTATTAAAAACCACGATCAAGAGCGGCACGCCGTATGCCTTGAGGGTTCCCATCTCCGCGCAGTTCATGCGGAAACAGCCGTCTCCGGTAAAAAGCGCCACAGCCCTTGACGGGTTGGCTATCTTCGCGCCCAGCGCCGCGCCAAGGCCGAAGCCCATAGTTCCCAAGCCGCCGGACGACAGAAACGAGCGGGGGCGGGTGAACGGGTAGAACTGGGCGGTCCAAATCTGGTGCTGCCCCACATCGGTAGCCACCACCGCGTCTTCCCCGAGGCGCCGGGCGGTTTCCTCCAAGATAAAGCGGGGGCGGAGGCCGCCGGTTTTCTCGTGGGACTTGGGGATACACCCTTTCCACCGGGCGATTTCCCCCTCCCATCCAGCCTCTGCCCGGGGCGGGAGCCGGGCGAGGACTTTGCCCAGGGTCTTCCTGATGTCCCCGACAACCCATGTTTCCGCCTGAATGTTCTTGTTGATTTCAGCGGGGTCAATGTCAAAATGGAGGATTTTCGCGGCGCCGGCAAAGGTGCCGGGGCTGCTGGTAACCCGATCGGAGAAGCGGGCGCCGACAGCCACAAGGAGGTCTGCCTGCTGTACCGCCTTGTTGGACGCCACGGTGCCGTGCATACCTACAAGGCCCGTATGAAGGGGGTGGGATTTGGGAATGGCGCCGGTTCCCATGAGGCTCAGCGCCACTGGGGCGCCCAGCCGCTCGGCGAGCTCTATGAGTTCTTTTGACGCGCCTGAGATGATGACCCCGCCGCCTGCGTACAGCACCGGATGTTTGGCGCCCGCAAGGAGGGACGCGGCTTTGCCGATGTCTTCCTCGCTGAAGGCGCGCCGGCTGCTCCGTTCCTCAAGGCGCCGGGCCCGTTCCGCCAGATTAGGCGTGGAGCAGGCTGTTGAAAGGGCGCCGGCAATATCTTTGGGAATATCTACCAGCACCGGTCCGGGGCGGCCTGTGCGGGCTACCAGAAAGGCTTCCCGAATGACTTCGGCAAGCTCGTTTACGTCCTTAACGATCCAGTTGTGTTTTACCACAGGCATCGTAATTCCCGCGATGTCCACTTCCTGAAAGCTGTCTTTTCCTAAGAGCGCAGTGCTTACGTTGCCGGTAATGGCCACAAGGGGCACCGAATCCATAGCGGCAGTGGCGATGCCGGTAACAAGATTGGTGGCCCCCGGGCCTGAAGTGGCGATACAGACCCCGGTTTTGCCGGTTGAGCGGGCGTATCCGTCTGCGGCGTGGGCCGCGTGCTGTTCATGGCTTACAAGAATGTGCCGGATTCGGTCTTTATGTTTGAAGAGTTCGTCATAGATCGTTAAAACCGCGCCCCCCGGGTAGCCGAACACGGTGTCAACCCCCTGTTCAATCAGGGCTTCAATAAGGATTCGCGCCCCTGTGTAGTGCATAGAATACCAGTCTCCCTCATTTTAAGGTATTAAAAGAACCCTCCCCCGTCAACCCCCTGCGGGGGATTCACGTGCTTCTTGCGGTGGGAGGGTTTGTGGGTTTAGTCACAACCCCGAAGCGGCGCCTCACCGCGATTTGCAGGCGGGAGGGCGCGGGGCATGAAGCCTTTAGGGGTGGTTTGGAGGGTCTATGACCCACCAAAAACTCTTCCCAAAGAGGCGCGCAGCGCCGATACATCATTATACTATAACGATTTATCCGGGGACAGGGCATCGTATTCCGTGTACAGAATGACCTATTCCGTGTACAGAATGACTTATTCCGTGTACAGGATGACTCGCTCCGTATACAGGATGACTCGCTCCGTATACAGAATGACTCGCTCCGTATACAGAATGACTCGCTCCGTATACAGAATGACTCGCTCCGTATACAAAATGACTCGCTCCGTGTACGGTTTACCCTGTCCGGTCTTTTGTGCCGGGGCCGCTGCACACGCCGCGGCAGCGGGGCGCTGTTTTTTGCACAAACAACTCATTGTTTTATAATGAGTTATCGGCGCTTTCGCGCCTCTTAAAAAGAATTTGGGGGAACCAGTTCCCCCAAACCCCCAGCCAGTGCGACGTGTGCAGCGCCAGTGCGCCATCGAATTCCGCTGAGGCCCCGCTTCTGGGTTGTGACTAAACGTGCAAACCCTCTCACCGCAGGAAGCACGTGAAACAGCCTCCGGCTGCCCGCAGGGGGGCTAGGGGCAGGGGACGGAGAGGGATTTCAAGGAAACCTTGCCGCCTATGGTAAGGGAACGCACCTCCCCGCGCTGCTTTGACACGCACACCTCAATAACGCCCCCGGGCTGGGCAACCCCGCCGCAATACTCGCCGTCCTCTAAAAAAGACTCCCCGCGCCAGAGGCCCAGCGCCGCTGAACCGGAGCCG
>JAITHF010000133.1 GCA_031280115.1 Spirochaetaceae bacterium
TTTCTAAATCTGAGTCAAATCTTTCTAAATCTGAGTCAGATCTTTCTAAATCTGAGTCAGATCTTTCTAAATCTGAGTCAAATCTTTCTAAATCTGAGTCAAATCTTTCTAAATCTGAGCCGGATCTTTCTAAATCTGAGTCAAATCTTTCTAAATCTGAGCCGGATCTTTCTAAATCCGAGTCAGATCTATTCAAATCCGAGCCGGATTTTCCCGCTCCGGCGGCGCTTCCTGCTGGCGGCGCCGCGCTTTTTACGGGGCGGCCACAACCCTGCATGACGGCGCAAACGAGGCGGAGGACGGGCTGAACGCGGCGATGGCAGCGCCCTGCTCGGAAGTCTTGAACACCCGCGTCCGCGCGGCGTTGCAGGATGTCAAGGACCGGTATTACAAGTCCCCGCCGCTTCTCGAAGAGAATTTGTGGGGTTTTTTATCGGCGCTTCTTGTTCCGCGTATTCTTTTGCGAACTTCCCGTAAGGGAACAGCCGGAGGCTGCCGGCGCTTTCGCGCCTCTTTAAGAGAATTTGGGGGAACCAGTTCCCCCAAACCCCCAACCAGTGCGATATGTGCAGCGCCGCTCACGCTATCAAAGCGCGATGAGGCGCATCCTTCAGGGTTGTGACTAAACGTGCGAACCCTCCCGCCGCAGGAAGCACGTGAATCCCCCGCAGGGGGCGCAGGGGGCAGGGATACGGGAGAAATATATACATAATTGATATAGCGCGGTTGGGAAAACAGGGGATAACCGCGCCGGTTCTTTAATGTTTTGCTTGACTCCGTGATATAAGGAGGGTATCATAATGCTATCTAATACCAGTATATCTAAAGATCCCGCCTTAAACCGGGCTTTTTGGATGCGGCAGTATAGCAGCCCTTGGGGGGCGCGGAAATCCCGCGCCTGCAAAGACCGGAACAAGGCCCGGGCGCCGGTAATTACTTCAAGCCGGCAAAACAGGCTTCAAAAGGGCCCCGGTGCGGTCTGGAGGCTGGATTACGGAGATATATCTGTAATTGATAATACCCATAGGGATAAGGAGGGTGACGATCGAGGCTGAGACAATTATTTTTTAAACGCCGCCTTTGGCGCCGGAGGGAAACCCCCTCAAAGGAAAACCGGAAACCGGGGCGCCGGGGAAACCGGAAAAGAGACAAGAAGGATGCCCCGTACCCCAGAGGGATACGCGGCTTTGGGACGTGCCGGAGAGAAGCCTCTCCGCAGGCTGTTTTCATCAGGCTGCACGCTCATAAGGGGAAGGCAGCGGGCTGGAAACCGCTTTACTGCATATTTTTATCATAATTTTGGAGGAATCTTTATGAAAAAAATAGGAACAATGGAAAAAATTGAAAGAAAGGAAAAAATGGGAAAAATGGAAAGAAATAAGAACATGAGAACACTGACCCTGGCGTTAGCGGTTCTTCTGGCTGCAAGCGCTTTAACCGTTTGCAAGAAAGAGGGCGGCGCCGCAGGGGCGCCCCCGTCCCAGGGCGTGGCAGGGAGCGCGGGGGCTCTGGTAGGCATCGCCATGCCGGAAACCCACGTCCAGCGCTGGCAGAAAGACGGCGCCAATCTCAAGGCGTTTGTTGAAAAGCAGGGCTACCAGGCCCAGGTGGCATACGGGGACGCCGACCAGAACCAGCAGAACCGGCAGATTCAGACCTTTCTTACCAACGGCGCGAAGGCGCTCATCGTTGCCAACGTCAATGACGGGGTGGGCGCGGCTATCGCCGACGCGGCCCGGGATAAGGTGCCGGTTATCGCCTATGACAGGCTCATTATGAATTCCGGGGACTATGATTACTACATTACGTTTGATAACTTCAAGGTCGGCCAGTTTCAGGCTCAGGGCATCGAGGACGGGATCGGCCTCAAGACGGGAACGCCGGACAGCCCCAAGACGATCACCCTTTTCGCCGGATCCCCTACGGACAACAACGCGAAGTTCTTTTTTGACGGCGCCATGAGCGTTTTGAAGCCCTATATAGACAGGGGGGTGCTTAAAGTGGTGGGGCCCTACCCGCCCAGTTCCGCGGATAACGACAATTTCCAGCGGATCGCCACGGAAAACTGGCAGGCCCCTATTGCCAAGACCCGCATGGAAAACCTGCTCAACGGCGACGCGAAAGACGCGGTGCTGGACGCGGTGCTCGCGCCGAACGACACCCTGGCCCGGGCTATCATCGAGGCGTGCCTTACTGACGCCAAATACAACCCGTCCAGCGGGGGCAAACTGCCGGTGGTTACCGGCCAGGACGCGGAGTTCGCCTCGGTCCTTTCTATTAAGAACGGCCAGCAGTATATGACCGTGTTCAAGGACACCAACAAACTCGCTGAAGCGGCGGTCCTTCTTGCGGACCAGATTATTAAGGGCCAGACCCCCAACATCCCCGGGGCCACCCTCGCCTCGGGCCCCCTTGCCAGCATCGGGGACACGGGAAGGAAAACCGTCCAAGCCTACCTTCTGGAACCGGTCATTATCAGGCAGAATAATGTCAGCGTGCCGGTAGACGCCGGGTTCTACGGCGAAGCGGAAGCGGCCCAGCTTAGATAACTCATACGCAGGCGGGAGGCGCGCTTCCCGCCTGTTCCCATTAACGTTACAGAAGGATCCGCCATGAGCGAATATATTCTTGAAACCGATAACCTTATCAAGGACTTCCCCGGGGTACGGGCGCTTAATAAGGTTAATCTCAAAATCAAAAAAGGTGAAATCCACGCACTCTGCGGCGAAAACGGCGCGGGAAAATCAACCATGATGAGCATCATTAGCGGCGTGTACCCCAAAGGGAGCTATGAGGGGAAGGTCTTTTACAAAGGAAAAGAAACCAACTATCACAGCGTCAAAGACAGCGAAAAAGAAGGGCTTGCCATCATCCATCAGGAGCTGGCCCTCAGCCCCTATCTTTCTATCTACGAAAATATGTTTCTGGGGCACATGAAGACCACCCTGGGGGTCATTCCCTGGGACCACTACATCCTCGAATCCAAGAAATACCTGGACCAGGTGGGGCTCCACGAAAACCCCGCGACGATTGTGAGCAAAATGGGCGTGGGGAAGCAGCAGCTCGTGGAAATCGCCCGGGCGCTTTCCAAGAAAGTGGAGCTCCTCATTCTCGACGAGCCCACCGCGTCGCTTAACGACGACGAGAGCGCCAAACTTTTGGAATTGATGTTAGAGTTCAAGCGTCAGGGCATTACGTCGGTGATGATTTCCCACAAGCTCAACGAGGTTATGAAAGTATCTGACTCGGTTACGATTATCCGCGACGGCCAGTCCATCTCCGCGTACAGCGTAAAAGAAGACAATCTCACTGAGGCTATGATTATTAAGGACATGGTCGGGCGGGACTTGACTCACCGGTTTCCAGAGCGGAAAAGCAATCCAGGGGAAACCGTTATGGAGGTTAAGAACTGGACCGTGTACCACCCTGAGTACCACAGTATTAAGGTGGTGGACAACGCTTCGTTCTACCTGCGGAAAGGCGAGATATTGGGATTTTGCGGGCCCATGGGCGCCGGGCGCACCGAACTTATGATGAGCATCTACGGCAAGTCCTACGGGTCCCGGAGCACCGGAGCATTATACCTCAAAGGCCAGCCGGCTTCTCTCAAGAACGCCAAGGACGCGCTTAACTCAGGCATGACCTATGTATCCGAGGACCGTAAGGGCCTGGGGCTTATCCTTATTCAGGGCATAAAAACCAATATATCCGTTTCGTCCCTGCAAAAGCTCTCCCGTATGGGGGTGGTTATCGCCCAGGAAGAAATCGAGAAAGCCGAGAAATACCGGAAAGACCTGCGGATAAAAACCCCGTCCATAAACCAGCTTACCAGAAACCTCTCCGGCGGGAACCAGCAGAAGGTCGTGTTAAGCCGGAGCCTGCTCGTTGATCCTGAAATCTTTATCGTTGACGAGCCCACAAGGGGCATAGACATCGGGGCCAAAGCGGAAATTTACGGCATCCTCAACGAGCTGGTGCAGAAAGGCAAGAGCGTTATCATGGTAACATCAGAGCTGCCTGAAGCCCTGGGCATGGCGGACAGGATTTACGTGATGAACGACGGGAAAATCAAGGGCGAGCTGAGCCGCGAAGAGGCGACGCAGGAAAAGATCATGCGTATCGCCCTCTTGGGATAAAAAATAAAAGGAGAATAAAAACTTATGAGCGACAGCCAAGTCAAAAAAAGCAGCGTCGCCGGCCTCTTAAAGAGCAATATCAAAAATTATTCGATGTTCCTCATGCTGGCGTTAATCATGATTGTGTTCGCGGTGCTGACCAAAGGAACCAATCTCAATTCCCGTAACTTTACCAACATCTTCATCCAGTACAGTTACGTTCTCATCTTGGCCGTAGGGATGCTGCAAGTCATTGTCATAGGGGACATCGACCTTTCGGTAGGATCGGTCTGCGCCTTTGTGGGGGCGGTCAGCGCCATGGCGTACAACAGCGGCGCGGGCATTCTGGGGGCGGTTCTCGTGGCGCTCTTGACGGGCATGGCCATAGGCGGGTTTCAAGGCTTCTGGGTGGCCTACCTCAAAATACCGGCGTTCATCGTTACCCTTGCGGGAATGTTGTTGTTCCGGGGGGTCACGTATATTATCACCCATGTCAACCCTATCCCCATTAAAGACGATGGGTACAAGCAGCTTGCCTCCGGCATCTTTCTTGAGAGCGAAAGCGGCAGGTCCCCGGGCAGCGCCCTTGTGGTGGGGGTGGTAATTCTTGCCGTATATATCGCCGTTGAGTTTATGTCCCGCAATAAGGACCTTAAAAACAACTTCGAGGTTATTCCCCTTTCCCTATTCATCGTGAAACTGGCGGTCATAGGCGCCCTTATTCTGGGACTCTCCCAGCGCTTCGCCAGCTACCGGGGGCTTCCTATTGTGGTCATCGTGCTGGGGGTTACGGTCTTTGTGTTTAATTTTATGATGAAGAACACCGTGCTGGGGAGATACATCTACGCGGTAGGCGGGAACGCCCGCTCAGCGAAACTGTCAGGCATCAACTCTGAGCTTATTACGTTTGTGGTCTTCTGTTTTATGGGCGCCTTGGCCGGCCTTGCCGGCGTGGTCTCCACCGGCTACATGAACTCAGCGCTCCCCCAGGCGGGGCAGAACTTCGAACTTGACGCTATCGCTGCCTGTTATATCGGCGGGGTGTCCGCGTCAGGCGGTATCGGCACCGTGGTCGGGGTCATCGTAGGCGGCCTGGTGATGTCCGCCATCAACAACGGGATGTCCCTTATGAACATCGGTTCAGACTGGCAGTATGTGGTGAAAGCCTCTATCCTCCTTCTTGCGGTATTCTACGACGTGTACACCCGGCGCAAAGCGGGCTTGAGCTGATTTTAGCGCGCAGGAGAGGGGGCATCCGGCAATCGGGGGCGCCTTCTTCCTGTTTTTGTTTTATTGATACTTTTATGATTTGTGAATGTACGGTGCAGGTCCGCACCTATGAATGTGATAGTTACGGCCATGTAAATAACGCGGCGTACCTGAATTACCTTGAGTTTGCCCGCTATGAGTTTCTAAAGGCGATAGGATTTGATTATCCGGCGGCAATTAAGGCGGGCTACGGGGTCTATGTGGCGCGGATAGAAATCGAGTACAAGAAGCCGGCGGTAACAGACGACGTGCTGGTTATCCGTTCAGCGCCCCTTAAAAAAGGCGCGGTAAGCGGGGTGATTGCTCAGGAGATAACACGGGGGAAGGACCTTATCGCAAACGCGAAGGTTACCTGGGCCTTTGTGGACTCCGCGGGCCAGCCTGTCAAAGTCCCGCCGGCCTGGGACCTGCCGGGCCTCTCCCCGCCCCCTTCCCAAGAGGCGGGCCCATAGCACGCCGCGCTGGAAACCCCCGCAGGCGCGGCCCTCAATCTGGCGCCGGCGTAGGCCCGGCTGTCCTGATGGTCATGGGCGTACTTCCATTTCATTTAAAAGCGAATTTTTTTTCACTTAAAAGCGGAATTTACGTGTTTAAGAAGGGGCGTTTAACCGGGTATGAATCAGTTTAATACTGAATTTTAAGACGGAGTTCTTAGAGATTACCGGTTTGATAAATTATACGTTTTATGGCATAATATACTGTATGGAATATGAGAAGCCTAAAACCGCCGCCGGAGCAGCGGCTCTGTTCAATCTTGGGGAGCGGATTGTGCAGCGATGGTGTGAACATAACGCTGTCCAATGATGATATAGCGCGTTTTAAGTTCCGGCCTAAGCGCGGGCGCCCTAAGAAAGAAGTGTAAAAACATTTGGCTCTTGTAAGGAGATACCAATGCAAAGCAAAGGCGCAGTCAAGCCAGACACAAGAACGGCTTGACCGGCTCATGTACAAAGACGGGGAAGCCTTTGAGACAGCCGGAAGTACCGCAGGGTTCTTGAGAGATTTGAACAACCGCTCCGCTACCGCCTTATTCGGGCTTGCTTCGGCTCTGGGCGCGGCGTATGAGCCGGCGCCTGCTAACGGGCTTTTTACTTTGCCAAACGGCATGAACTCGCGGCTATGTTCAATAATATCACTAAATGGGTACAACCAAGCGCCGATACCGCTCTTGGGCAGTCTGCGACACGGCCAAGTAAGCGGGTAATGAGTAAACCAACAAACGAGTCAATAAATCCGTTTGCCAGCAAGGAATTCGAGAAAGACGGCTTTAGGCCGCGAGTAACCGCGGGGGGCGGGGGCGGGCAGGCCATGTCTGCGGAGGAGCCTTTTGAGGAAAACGGCGTTACATATGCGTACCGCTATGAGTTTGTCCCGGAGGGCAAAGACAAGATCGCGGTTCACGTCTATTCACGTCCAGAGGACAAAGACGAATGGACTGATAGAGGTTTCGCGGTGAAAGAATTATTAGCGTATGGGGTCAGGGAGAGGAGCGCAAACAGATGAGCGATACCCATGTTGTTACGGCGCAGGATTTAACGGCCCGCGGCAGGAAAACCGGTTTTTTTGTCGGCAAAACAAGTTTGTTTGCTAGCAAAATAAGTTTTTTTGCCAGCAAAATAAGTTTTTTTGCCAGCAAAATAAAGTTGTTTGCTAGCAAAATAAGTTTGTTTGCTAGCAAAATAACCTATCCTGTCCCCGCATAAATCATTATTTTATAACGAATTATCTGCACTTCCGTGCCTCTTTTAAGAGAATTTGGGGGTTTTTTTACCTGCGCTTCATGTTTCGCGCCTCTTTGTGCGAACTTCCCGTAAGGGAACAGCCTTCGGCTGCCCCAAACCCCCAACCAGTGCGACGTGTGCAGCGCCGCTCACGCCTGCGGCTCAGGCGGGCGTTTTGTTTACCCAACGGAACTTTTACCGGCACCCTTGCGGCGGACACCGGGGAAGAGGCGGCAGGCGCGGCGCGGGACGCCCTGGGGGATAGTATCGGCGGGGCGCTGAGTTTGCCGGTGAGGGGGCGCACGGGGCGCTTGGTTTTGTTGAGCCTGCGTTTCCCAA
>JAITHF010000190.1 GCA_031280115.1 Spirochaetaceae bacterium
TAATTCGTTATATACTAATGATTTATGCAGGGGCGGGACCGTTTTTTGGTTCCCCAAAAACTTTATTTGGGTACCCAAAAAACTTGTTTGGGGCACCGGGAAACTTATTTGGGTACCCAGAAAACTTATTTGGGTACCCAGAAAACTTATTTGGGTACCCAAAAAACTTATTTGGGTACCCAGAAAACTTATTTGGGGCCCCAAAAAACCAGTTTTCCTGCCGGGGTCTGTTGGTATCGTATGAATTATCGGCGCTTTCGCGCCTCTTTGAAGAAGATGTGGAGGGTCTTAGCCCCTCCACGCCACCCATAAAGGCTTCATGCGTTGCGCCAGTGCGCCTGCGAATTCCGCTGAGGCGCCGCTTCGGGGTTGTGACTAAAATCACGAACCCGCTCGCCGCAGGAAGCACCTGAAACCCCCTATGGGGGTTACTGATTGTCTTGGGAGATTTGCTTGAACGTGTCCGCCACCGCGAAAAAAGCATCCGTAAGAAGCGGGTCGAACTGGGTGCCCCTGCCCTCTTGTATGATGTTAAGCGCTTCGTCATAGGACATGGCCGCTTTGTACACTCTGGCGCACACCAGCGCGTCGTATACGTCAACCAGCGACACAATCCGGGCGGAAAGAGGGATAGTATCCCCCGCAAGCCCTCTTGGATACCCGTTGCCGTCAAACCGCTCGTGGTGGCAGAAGCAAATGTCCCGGCAGTGCTGTAGATATATCCCGTCCGTGTTGGTCAGAATAGACTCGATGATGTTTTTCCCGATAGTGGTGTGGGTCTTCATAATTTCAAACTCCTCATGGTCAAGGCGCCCCGGTTTAAGGAGTATTTTGTCGGGAATGCCTATCTTGCCTACATCATGGAGCGCCACTGATTTATTGATAATGTCCGGCTCAAGGGTGTGCAGCTCCTCAGCGTAAGAGAGGGAAGAGTCCAGCACGTAATCAATGAGGGCTTTGGAGAAAAGCTGGGTGCGCTTTACATGGCTTCCGGACTCAAGGTTACGGTACTCGATAATGTTCGCCATAGTCTGCAAGGTGTTGTTCAGGGTCAGCGTAATCTCCGCGGCTTTTTCAGCCACCATAGCCTCAAGGCTGTCGCTGTAATTTTTTAACTCGATCTGGTTTTTCACCCGCAGTTTCACAATTTCCGGCAGAAAAGGCTTGGAGATAAAATCAACCGCGCCGGCAGAGAGGGCTTCGGTTTCGGAGTCCGACGTGGTGATAAAGATCACAGGAATACGGCGCAGGGCCCGGTCGGTTTTCATGACTTCCAGCATTTCGTAGCCGTTCATCTCCGGCATAAACACATCAAGGAGAATGATTTTGGGAAGCACCGGAATACGGTGCAGCACCTCAAGGGCGCGGACGCCGTTTCCCGCGCTTATGACCGTATAGCTGTCCTTAAGGATTTCCTCAAGGATCATAATGTTCATGTCCACATCGTCGACTACCAGCACGATGGGCCTTGTGTTGCCGGCATTACCCATATTGTTGCAGTACCATATCAATAGCGGCGAGGGTTTCGTCAAAGCACGCCTTAATCCGCTCAAGGGATTCAGGGTCGGGCGCTTTATTTTTTATCTGGGTTTCCACCTCGAGGCTTTGTTTGAAAAGCTCGGTCAAGGACAGATTAGCCGCGGTGCCTTTCAAGGTATGGGCCAAAACCTGCGCCTTCTCGTAGTCCCCTGCTGAGGCTGCGGCCACAAGGTCGCCCACTTTCGTATCGAAATCGATCTTAAACTTATTCAGCAGCCTTACATACAGCGCGGTGTTATGCATCACCCGCTTTAGCCCTTCCGCCTGATCCACATAGATAGCAGGTTTCCCGTCATGTTCCGCCATTGGATCTTCCTCCTTATAACTTTTACGGTTACACTCATACGCCCTCTTTGGATAATAGTCGTTTTACATGATATAGTCCACCCCCTTCGCCCCCTGCGGGGGATTCACGTGCTTCTTGTGATGCGAGGGTTTGCAAGTTTAGTCACAACCCTGAAGGATGCGCCTCATCGGACTTCGCAGGCGGAAGGGCGCGGCGCAGGAAGCCTTAGTGGGGGGTTTGGGGGCAGCCGTAGGCTGTTCCCTTACGGGAAGTTCGCAAAAGAAGGCGCGAAACATGAAGCGCCGGCAGCCGAAGGCTGTTTCAGCAATCGTCGTTTGCACTATGAGCCGCAAAACATGAAGCGCTGATAAAAGAGCCCCCAAATTCTCTTCAAAGAGGCGCGCAGCGCCGATAATCCGTTATAACACAATGATTTATGCGGGGGCAGGATAGTTTTTTGGTTCCCCCGGAAACTTATTTGGGGCCCCAAAAAACTTTTTTGGGGAACCGGGAACTTTATTTGGGTACCCTCGGAACTTATTTGGGTACCCCGGAAACTTATTTGGGGCCCCAAAAAACTTTTTTGGGTACCCCGGAAACTTTATTTGGGGCCCCAAAAAACCGGTTTTCCTGCCGCGCTTTGTTAGTATATAGAAAAATATATTTGTGCTATGAGCCGCCGGCGGAAGGGCGCTGCACAAGCCGCCTTTAGCGGGGGTTTGGGGGCAGCCGTAGGCTGTTCCCTTACGGGAAGTTCGCAAAAGAAGGAGCGAAACATGAAGCGCCGGTAAAAAAGCCCTCCAAATTCTCTTAAAGAGGCGCGCAGCGCCGATAATTCGTTATATACTAATGAGTTATATGGGTGCATGATAGTTTTGTATAATACCCGCGAAAGTTTTGTTGAGATAAACGAAGTCTTTGTTGTGACCCGCAAAAGTTCTGTGGGGGTAAACAAAGTCTTCGCGGGTGCCAACAAAAAGCGCTCAGGGCGCTACCAGCGGATGGTGCCTTTTTGCCAGACCAGTATCCGGTTGCGGATTTTAAGCTGGATGCCGATAAGATAAGAAAACGTAACGGCAATCACAATAAGCGCGGCGTATACGTTGGGGTACGCCAGAGTCTCCCGCTGCCAGTTAATATACCAGCCGATACCGAACTTGCACCCTATCATCTCGGCGGCCATAAGGGTCAGAAAACACGCCGACGTGCCGTTAAATATGCCGGCGAAAACACTGGGAGCCGCTGCCGGAAGCGCGATGGAGAGAATGTTCCGCAACGCGCCGGCGCCTAAGGTGCTTGACACCTCGAAATAACTCTTACGCACGTTGATAATGCCGGAGCTGGTCAGTACCGCCGTGGGAAACCAGACGCCCAGAGCGATAAGGAACACGCTCGCGTCAGCGGGCTTAAAAAAGATAACCAGCGCGACGGGTATCCACGCGGTTGACGGGATAGGCCCTATTATTCGTATAAAAGGCATAATCCAGTAGTTGCAGCGCTGGCTCCAGCCTATGAGGGTGCCGGTTACCACCCCCAGCACCGCGCCTATGAGAAAGCCCCCCACAAGAAGGCGCAGAGAATAGGCAAGGCACTTGAGCAGGAACAGCCAGTCTGTGAGGAAGACGGCGATAATCCGCTCAGGCGCCGGAAAGTACAGGCTCGGAATGAGGTTGAGCTTGATGGTGATAAGGTCGTACACCCCCAGAAGCAGGAACGCGGCGCCGAGAAACGGGGACTTAAACGACAGGCGCTCCCGCCAGTTCCGGGAAAACACGCACGCTGCCGCGGCAATGCCGAACCCCGCCATAAGCAGGACAAGAAGGCCGCTGAAATAGGGCAGAACCTTTACCATATAGCGCGTATTCACCGGCAGGAGGCGGTGGATTCCAAACACCGCCCCCAGGGAAGCAAGGGGTATCAAGGTACGCCAATCAATAACCAGTTTTTCTCCGTTATTCATACAGTAATATGCTCCTTTCTTAAAATACACAGTTTTTATAAGTATTATGATTCAAGAAAAATTGTCAAGAGGGGTCCGGTTAAGGACGCAACGCAAGGGCGCGGTTTTCTCCGGCGTAAGGATGGTTGGGATTGAGGCTGAGGGCGCGGCCATAGTCAGCAAGGGCGCTTTCACGGTCGCCTTTAAGATAATAGACGTACCCCCGGTTGTTAAAGCCGTCGGCAAATAACGGGTCTATGCCAAGGGCTTTGGTATAATCGGCCAGGGCCTGGTCATACTCGCCGCGCTGCCGGTACGCAAGCCCCCGGTTATTAAGCGCCGCCACATAGTCCGGCTTGAGGCGCAGGGCTTCGGTGTAATCAGCAAGGGCCTTGTCGAAGTGTTTTTGGTTGAAATGCGTAAGGCCCCGGTTATAAAACGCGCCGGCATAGGCCGGCGCCAGGGAAAGGGTTTCGGCCTCCTCATCCCCGCCGGCGCCCCGGGCCTGCTTAAACCGGTATTCCTCATCAAAGGGGGCAAGGCGGTACGACGGGTTGAGCCTGACCGCTTCGGTGTAATCCGCAATGGCCCGGTCATGTTTGCCGGTGTAACTATAGGCCGCGCCGCGGTGGAGGAACGCCGCGGCGAAGTCCGGTTTTGCCCGGACAGCCTCGTTATAATCTGCCAGGGCCTGATCGTACCGCTCCAGCGCCGCATAGACCCGGGCCCGGCCGTAGCGGGCCTCAAGGTTGGCCGGCTCCAGCCGCAACGCCCCGGTGTAATCCGCAAGGGCTTCCGCGTAGGCCCTGACCGCGCGATAGGAGCCGCCGCGGTTGACCAGGGCCTGCACAAAGCGCGGGTTAAGGCGGAGGGCCGCGCCGAAATCCGCGAAAGCCCTGTCATGCCGGCCCTGGCGCGCCAAGGCTATGCCCCTGCCGTTAAACGCCGCCGCATACGCGGGATTTTGCGCGATAGCCTGGGTAAAATCCTCGACCGCCTTATGGTAAATCTGTTTTTTGGTATACGCGGCGCCGCGGTTATAAAAGCCCACGCCGGACGCGGGATCGAGCCGGATAACTTCGCTGAAGTCCGCGATAGCTTCGTCATACCGGCCTGCGCCGCCGTAGGCGCTCCCCCTGCCGTTAAGGGCGCCGGTATGTTCGCTGTCAATCGCGAGCGCCTCGGTAAACGCCGCTGCCGCAAGATCATAGGCGCCGGCGGCATAGTGCGCCCTGCCGCGGGCATAAAACGCCGCCGCGTCCTCTGCCGTGGCCCAAAGGGGCATCACCGCCAGCGCCGCCGCCAGCGCCGTGCGCCTCTTTCTCCCAAAGCCGGCGGCCCGGGGCGCCGCCGGTCTTTTAGGCGTCAGGCTGATCTTCTGCGGCGTGGGCGCCATAGGCTTTTTGCAGGTTCGCTTCAGCCTCAGGATAGGCCGGATTAAGCGCCAGAACAGTTTCGAAATCGGCGGCGGCCTTATCATAGGCGCCTTTTTCAAAATAGGCCAGGCCCCGGCGGTAAAACGTCTGGGGCATGCCCGGGTTAAGCCGTACCGATTCGGTATAATCTGCCAGGGCTTTGTCATAGGCTTTGTTTTGATAAAAGGCGCTGCCCCGGCCATTGAGGGCAAGAATATACGCCGGTTGTATTTTGAGGGCCGCGCTGAAATCGGCGGCGGCCTTATCGTAAGCGCCCTGTTTAAGATACGCTTCGCCCCGGTAATAATAGGCAGGGGCAAAGCGGGGGTCCTGCTCAAGAACCTTCGTATATTCCCCTATGGCTTCCTCCCCGTTTCCGGCGCCGGCGCTGCGGAGCGCGGCGGCCATGAGAGAGGCAGCAGCGCCAGCCTGATGCCCGGCCCCTTCTTCTCCTCCGCCGGCTGCCGCCGCCTCGTAATCCCGCTTTGCCGCGTCATGGTTTCCTTTAAGATCATAGACCGCGCCGCGGTACATACGCGCATCAGGGCTGGATGCCCCGTTCCTCAGACACGAGGAGAACGCGCCCAATGCCGCGTCAAGCTCTCCGTTATAATAATGGGTTATGCCGCGGTACAAAAGCGCGTCCCCATAGTCCGGCTTGAGTTTAAGCGCCGCCGCGTAATCAGCGGCAGCAAGGGTATGTTCGGCCTTGTGAAGATAGGCGCTGCCCCGTACAAACAGGGCGAATGCCTGAGTCTCAGAGGCGCTCCCGACGCTCAGGGCTTGGGAGCAGTCGGCGACAGCCCGGTCATAGGCGCCTTTGCCCAGGTATGCCTGGGCCCGGCGGGTAAGCGCCGGCGCGTCGCGGCTGTCTATTTTGAGCGCCTGATTATACCGGCTGACCGCCTCATCATACTTCCCTTCATTATAAAGCGCGATGCCCTGGGCAAGGAGCGCAGCCGGATCCGTTTTGGTTTCAGCGGCGCCGCCCCCTGCCGGCGGGATAAACCCGGCGTCTATCGTTGACGTTGGCGCCGGCGCCTGAGACGGAGCCGGAGGCGCGGGCCTTGAGAGCGGCGCCCAGCGGAGCCCGCTTATGAACCCCCGCTGAATATGCGGGGGTTCAGGCGTTTCAGCATAGGCGTCCTTACTCCGATAGGCCGTTCTATCCATTGGCAGCGGGTCAGCGCCCTGGGCCGGGGCAAATACCGGGGCCAGGCATACGATAAGGGCAAAAAAAATGCGTCCCATAAATCCTCCTGCTTTAGTATAGCACCCTGCGGGCGCGGCGGTCAACGAGGCGCTTCCCCCGGCTTTTTGCGGCGCCGCGGCGCCTCTGGACCCTGACCCAGAGTTGGTTTTACCCGCCTGCGCTCCCGTCTTACCTGCCGGGGATAGAAACCAGTTGGCCGGCGCTGCCTTGTTATAGAGAGCGCCCAATGGTATAGTGATGTAATCCTCATAAAGCGGAAAGACGCGAGGCGGTCTCAAGGGACGCGCTGATACTTGACAGGGAGGTTGGGCGTGGGCCCGCCGGGGGCTTTTCCACGGCAACGTGTTCGATGAAAATTGGTATTGATACCTTCGCCTGCGAAGGCGGTAAAACCGCGATAGGGATTTATCTGACCCAGCTGCTGAAACGAATACCCCCTTCCGGCGACCACTTTGAATTATTTGGCTGGAATTCCGACCGTTTTACCTATGCGGTGGACGCGCCGGATTTAGAATATATTTCCCGGTGCCGTATCAGCGGAAGGGCCGCGAACTCCCTGTGGCATATCGCCCGGTACCCGCGCTTTGCCCGGGCCAGGTCCTATGACGGCTGCTTCTTTCCTGCGGCGCACAAACAGATACCCTCCCGCTCCCCATGCCCTACGGTCGGGGTTGTGCACGACATGGCGGCCTATTGGGGAAGCAGAAAAACCCGCGAATCTGCGGGGGCGGTTATTCGGATGATCCTCCCGAACGCGCTGAGACGGCTTGACCGTATCATCGCCGTCAGCAGCTGGGTCAAACAAGAACTCATTGACCTTGTTAAGGTCAGGGAATCGAGTATTGAGGTGGTGCCGAACGGGATAGACCACGGGATATTTTACCCCCGCCCCCACAACGAAGAGAGTATGCTCCTTATCCAGCCCTTTAGTTTCCGCCGCCCCTATATCCTGTGCATATCCCGCATTGAACATCCGGTGAAAAACCATATAAGGCTCATTCAGGCGTTTAACCTCTTTAAAGAGCAGATTAAATACCCCCACAGGCTTGTGCTTGCCGGCCCGGACAGTTATCACGCGGAGAAGGTTAAAGAGTTCGCCGGCGCCTCCCCCTTCAGGAACGATATTTTCTTCACCGGCCATTTCCCCATGAAACACCTCCCTGAACTGTACGCCGGCGCGGATATGGTGGTTATCCCCTCTTTATACGAGGGCTTTGGCATGGGCGCGCTTGAGGCCATGTCCTCGGGTATTCCGGTTATCTGCGCCCGCGCCGCAAGCCTCCCTGAAACCGCGGACGCAGCGGCGCTCTACTTTGACCCCTATGATCCGGCGGACCTGGCCGCCAGAATGATAACCCTCAGTACCGATGGCGCTGCCGCTCAAGAATATGCAAGGCGGGGGCTTGAACGGGCCGCGGCCTTTTCATGGGATGCGTGCGCGAAACAAACTTTAGCAATAATTCAGGAAACCGCCGGCAAATAAACGCCTGCCGGAACGCGGGAAGGGGGCAAGCGCGGCAATTCTGCCCCGAGCCGGTTCGAGGGCTTGCGCGGGGCAGGCGTTTGCAGGTATGATGGCCCGGGAATAGACGGATTTACGGATTTTATAGAAACCTTTTTTTCCAAAGGAGCGATTATAATGGGGGATCCAAAAGGATTTTTGAAGATACGGCGCAAGGTTTCGGGTTACAGGCCGGTGGAAGAACGGCTCAATGATTACAGCGAGGTGGAAGTGAGCCTCCCTGACGCGGAACGGCGGGGCCAGGCGGCGCGGTGTATGGATTGCGGGGTGCCGTTCTGCCACTGGGCCTGCCCGGTTTCCAACGTGATGCCCGAATGGCAGGACCGGCTGTACCGCGGCGATTGGGACGGGGCCTGGGCGCTCCTTGAGGACCGGAACCCGTTCCCTGAGTTTACAGGGCGGGTCTGCCCCGCGCTCTGCGAGGCGTCCTGCGTGCTGGGCGCCAATGACGAGCCTGTCACCATCCGTCAAAATGAGCTTGCGATTATCGAAAAAGCCTTTGACCTGGGGCTTGTGCGCCCCCGCCCCCCGCGGTCCCGGAACGGGAAAAAGGTCGCCATTGTGGGCGCCGGCCCTTCGGGGCTTTCTGCGGCGTACTTTCTCAACCGCGCGGGGTTTTCGGTTACTGTGTACGAGGCGGATCAGAAACTGGGGGGCTACCTCCGGTACGGTATTCCCGATTTCAAACTGGACAAGAGCTTTATCGACCGCCGGATTACCCTTATGGAAGATGAAGGGGTTGTCTTTAAGACCAATACCCGGGTGGGTTCAGGGCGGTACGGGTTCGGGACCCTGGGGGAAGGGGCCGCGGTGGTTGACCCCAAAGAGCTTGAAGCGTCGTTTGACCTGTTGCTGCTCACCATAGGCGCCAGAGCCCCCCGGGACATCGCGGTTCCGGGGCGGGAGAACCGGGGGATCGTGCAGGCCCTTGATTATCTTTCCCTCCAGAACCGCGCCCTTGCCGGAGAAGCCGGCGGGTTTGAGGCGGTTACGGCCTATGGGAAGCGGGTGGTGGTGATAGGCGGCGGGGACACAGGCTCGGACTGTGTGGGGACCGCGAACCGCCAGGGCGCCATGCGGGTAACGCAAATTGAGGTGCTGCCTAAGCCGCCGGAACACCGGCCCCTTGAGGAACCCTGGCCCTTGTGGCCTAAGGTGCTTAAAACGTCAAGTTCCCACCTTGAAGGGGGCGAGCGGCTCTGGTCGGTGAACACCAAAGGGTTTATCGGGCGGTCCGGCGCGGTGGAGGCTATTCACGCAGGCAAGGTGGAATGGACGCGCACGGACGGCCCGCCGGTGATGGCTGAGGCGGCAGGGTCGGATTTTGAAATCGGCGCGGATTTGGTGCTGCTGGCTATGGGCTTTACCCATGTGGTGCAGGAAGGGGTTGTGGCGGACTTAGGGCTTGTGACTGACGAGCGGGGCAACATCCGCACCCGGGGCAGTTTTCATACGTCCAATCCCAAAGTGTGGGCCGCAGGGGATTCCCGTTCCGGCGCGAGCCTTGTGGTCCGGGCCATTGCCGACGGACGCGCCGCCGCCGAAGCCATGATAAAGGCGCTGTAACAGCAGCCGGATTACAGGTTCATACTTTCAGATTGCGGGGATTGGTATATGACCGCATTCCGCTCCGCGTCGAGCATCCGGATATGCAGGCGGCGCCTGCCTGTGCCGGTAACGGCCACCAGCACAAAGATATTCACTCCGGCCTCGCTGCCGATACCCGCAAAGTCTTCGTCGCTCACCTCCCCTGACATCTGGTACTGCCTTTCAGCCGCAAGAAGAGCCGTGTTGTTCCGGTCTACAATGGTTACGCCCCGTTCCTGAAGAGCCCGGGTTATGCCGCCGGCCATAGCAAGGGCAAGATCGGTCTCGGCCTTTGAATTGTTTATCACCGCGGCTTTCGCGCCGGGCGGAAGTTTGGCCGCCACCAGGCCCGCCGCTTTGGCGATAAGGATGCCGGCTCTGGTCCGGCTGTCGCCGTAGGCTCGGGCAATGGTCTCCCGATCCTCCGCGGCTTTCCGGAGCCGCCCCAGCCGGGCGGAAACTGCGGGGCTGCGGGTCTCATAAAAGAGCTCCTCCATAAAAGACACGGCCTCGTCCAGGTCCCCCATAACCTCATAGAGAATCCCCCCGTTATACCCTGCGGCAATACTGCCGTACTGGCCGTACAAGGCAAGGTACTCGTTAAGCGCCTGTTTGTAATTGCCGGCGCGCACCAGCTTATACGCCTCGTTCATGCGCCTTTGCAGTGTTTTATCCTTGACAGCCTCTTTCATCAATTCCCGGGTTTCTTGAACCGTATGGGGCGCCACATCCTGCCCCAACGCGGCAAGTTCCGAAGATGCGATAGCCTGCACCATCGTAAGCGGCGCGGGAAGGTCCCCTGATTTTTCGTTTTGGGCGCTTTGTTTCCCCTGTTTGGTCACCACCCCCAGAAGGCTCCCGTCTCTTGCGCGCCTGAAATTATAGTTAAACATAAGGTCAACCTCCCTGTCGTACACCGTAATATAATAGGTTTCGCCGGTTTGATAGTTCACCCGCTCTTCTTTATGGAACGAGTTTTTTACGTTCACCCACAGCACCTGGCCGATAAACAGGGCGTCCACGTAATTTTCAATGTTTTCCCCCTGCTGTTGAAGCCGCGTTATCTCCGCAGGATCAACAAGCGTAAAGCGGTTGGTGTCCATAATTTTGGCGGCGGCAAGGGCTGTAATAAACCGCGCTGCTTCACGGTTGAGGTCCTGGGCGTTTCCCGGGTCAAAGGGCATGACTGTAATCCGCCGTATGCCGGCGGTATTCATCGTTGGGAGGCGCTGCACGTGCAGCCCCACGGTCATGGCGCATCCCTGAAGGAGCATGGCCGCCAGCGCGGCCAGGGGAACGGGCCGCAGGGGGGAACATTTTTGATACATAGCCAATCCTATCATACCGCCTCATCCCTCACAACCCTCTGCACCCCCTTGCGGGGGTTTTATGTGCTTCCTGCGGCGAGCGGGTTTGCACGTTTAGTCACAACCCCGAAGGATGCGCCAAAGTGGAATTCGCAGGCGAAAGGGCGCGAGGCATGAAGCCTTTATGGGTGGTTTGGGGGGTCTATGACCCCCATAATGTATTCCAAGGGCCGCGAAAGCGCCGATAAATCCTACCATACCAACAGAGCGCTGCAGGAAAACCGGTTTTTCCGGTTCACCGGACAAGTTCTCCGGTGAACCGAAAAACTATCCTGTCACTGTACAACTCATTGTTTTATAACGAATTATCGGCGCTGTGCGCCTTTTGAAGAGAATTTGGAGGGTCATAGAGATCGGAAGAGCACACGTCTGAACTCCAGTCA
>JAITHF010000194.1 GCA_031280115.1 Spirochaetaceae bacterium
CAAATGTCATTATAAAAGCGCAAGCGCAGCGCAGCGCTCATAATCGAACAGAGCGGGGCTTTCACGGCGCGGGGAGGTATCCGTGCGGCGCGGACGTAAGGGGACAGAGTAAGCGGAAGAGCGCGAAGCATGAAGCCTTGAGCGGGGGTTTGGGGGCAGCCGGAGGCTGTTTCAGCAGCCGTAGTTTGCGCTATGAGCCGCAAACCATGAAGCGCCGGCAGCCGAAGGCTGTTCCCTTACGGGAAGTTCGCAAAAGAATACGCAAACCATGAAGCGCTGATAAAAAAGGCCCCCAAATGTCATTATAAAAGCGCAAGCGAAGCGCAGCGCTCATAACCGAACAGAGCGGGGCTTTCACGGCGCGGAGCATCCCCCGCGTCGTGCGGGGGCGCCCCTTTGTCGCGCGGGGGCGCCCCTTTGTCGCGCGGGGGCGCCCCCGCGCCTCGCGGGGGCGCCCCGCTAACGCGGAAAAACCGGCGAACCTGTCGGGAAAAAGACCTGAAAAAAGAGGGGGAAAACAGGTTAGAAAAGGGCAGTATTCAGGCGGAAGGGGTTTGACAAACTCAAAACGGCGCTCATAATTTTTTTGTCGTTTTCGGCCACACTGCGCCCTAACGGGAGCGCTGCCGTATTATTTTTCAACATAATAACACAACACTACCGCCCCTCTCACGGTTTTTCAAGCCCCTGCGTTTTTTTACGCGCTGCGCTGCGCTTGCGCTTTTGAAGAGAATTTGGGGGAACCAGTTCCCCCAAACCCCCTACTAATGCTGCCTGCGCTGCGCCGCTAACGTTATCAAAGCGCGCTGAGGCGCCGCTTCGGGGTTGTGACTAAACGTGCAAACCCTCCCGCCGCAAGAAGCACGTGAAACACCCGCAGGGTGCTTCATGCGCCGCGCCGCTCACGCCATCGAATTCCGCTGAGGCGTTGCTTCTGGGTTGTGACTAAAATTGCGAACCCTATCGCCGCAAGAAGCACGTGAAACAGCCTTCGGCTGCCCGCAGGGGGTTGACGGGAGGGAGGGGTTTCTCTTATAGTAAAAAATAAGATTTTCAAGGCGGGGTGAGCCCTAAGGCAACTCCCCACCGGCGGTTAAAGCCCGCAACTTCAAGGCTGCCTGCCTTGAACTGAGCCGGTGTAATTCCGGCGCCGACGGTATAGTCCGGATGGAAGAAAATTGCGGCCAGTCAGGAAAATAAACAAACCTGCCCCTGAAGGCCAGTAACTCGCTCTATCACGTTGAAAATCCCGCCAGTAATCCCTAAGGAGCGCCCCTCGATTATGACAACCAAACCAGAAGCCGGACCTGAAGACCGGGCTGTTTCCCCCTTTGATACGCGCTGTATGTCCCGGGCCCTGGCCCTTGCGCGGCGGGGCAGGGGGAAAACCGCGCCGAACCCGCTTGTCGGCGCGGTGGCGGCAAAGCAAAACCGCATCATAGGCGAAGGCTGGCACCGGCAGTACGGCGGGCCCCACGCGGAGGCCGAAGCCCTTGACGCGGCCCTGGCCGCCGGCGAAACAACCGAGGGCGCTGATTTGTACTGCACCCTTGAGCCGTGCTGTTTCACCGCGCCGGACAAACATCAGGACCCCTGTACCAAGAGGATTATCGCCGGTAAAATCCGGCGGGTGTTTATCGCAAACCAAGACCCCAACCCCAAGGTAAACGGCGGCGGCATCCGGGCGCTTGAAGAGGCGGGCATTCACGTTGTGCAGGGCCTTCTTGCCGCGGAGGGGGAACGGCTTAATCAGGGCTTTTTCACCTTCCAGCGGCTGGGGCGCCCCTTTGTCCGGCTTAAAATCGCCCAGAGCCTTGACGGGAGAATCGCCTGCGCCGGCGGGGACGCCCGCTGGATTACCGACGAGGCGGCGCGGCGGGCGGTGCACCGGATGAGGCGCGCCCATGACGCGGTGCTTATTGGGCGGGGAACCGCCCTTGCGGACGATCCGGAACTTACGGTGCGGCTCGTAAAAGGGGCCAACCCCCTGCGGGCGGTCCTGGATTCCCGGCTCTCCCTGCCGGCCTCTTCCCGTATTCTGCGCCTCCCTGAACCGGAAAAGACCCTTATCTTCTGCGTAGAAAAAGACTATAACAGGGAAAAAGCCTGCCGGCTGCGGGAACAGGGCGCGGCGGTTATCCCTCTTGGCGAACTGTCCCTGCCCGGGGTGCTCGCGGCGCTTGCGGCGCAGGGGGCGCGGTCAGTGCTGGTTGAAGGCGGCGCCGCCGTGTTTACCTCGTTTCTCAAAGCCGGCCTGTGGGACCGTATCGCCGTATTTACCGCGCCGCTCATGCTGGGGCAGGGTATCTCCTGGGCAGGGGATTTGGGCATAAGCGCGGTAAAAGACGCTATACGCCTTGAAGACGTGCTGATAAAACGTATCGGCCAGCAGGTGCTGCTTGACGCCCGGCGCAAGGCGCCGGCGCCCGGGAGCAGGGGGTAAAAAAAATGCCGGCTGCTCAAACAAAAATAAAAATAAAAATAAAAATAAAAATAAAAAGAAGAGGAGGAAAAGATGTTTACCGGTATCATTGAGGAAATCGGTGAAGTTCGGAGCATACGCCGTTTCGGGGACAAGGCGCGCCTTGTGATAAAGGCGGAAACCGTGCTTGAGGGAAGCGCGTTGGGGGACTCTATCAACATTGACGGGGCGTGCCAGACCGTAACGGCCCTTAATTCCCCTGAAAAGGGGACGTTTACGGTGGATACCCTGGGGGAGAGCCTTAAAAAGACCACCCTGGGGAGCCTGCGCGCCGGAAGCCCGGTTAATCTTGAGCGGGCGCTGAGGGCGGACTCCCGCATGGGCGGGCATATTGTGCAGGGGCATATCAGCGCGGCGGTGCGTATACAAGAGGTGCGGTCAAGCGGGAATAACGTGTACCTTGCCGTGGAAATCCCTGCGGACCAGGCGCGTTACTGCGTGGCCGAAGGCTCGGTGGCCCTTGACGGGATAAGCCTCACCATAGCGGCTATGGACCTTGCAAGAAATGTGGCGGTGATGAACATCATTCCCGCCACCTTGAAAGCCACGGCCTTGGGGTTCAAGAAAGCCGGGGACCTTATGAACCTTGAGACCGACATCATAGGCCGGTATATAAGCCGCTATATCGGCCATTATATAGAAAAAATAGAAAAAATAGAAAAAATAGAAAAGACAGAAAAAATCCCTGCGCCCAAGCCGGCGGCGCTGACGTTTGAGCGTTTGCTGGACCTTGGCTACGCGGCGCCCGGCGGCTCCGGCAGGCAGTAGGCCGTAAAAAGAGACGATATAAAAGGATACGATATGGGGAATACGTTTATAAGCATCGAAGAGGCCCTTGAAGAAATCCGCGCAGGGAATATCCTGATTGTGACGGATAACGAGGGCCGGGAAAACGAAGGGGATTTCATCATGGCGGCGGAAAAAGCGACCGCCCAAAAAGTGAACTTTATGGCCCAATACGGCAGGGGCCTTGTGTGCCAGGCCATTACAGCGGAGCGGGCCCGGGCGCTTGGCCTGCCCCCTATGGCCCGGGAAAACACGTCGGTTCATACCACGGCGTTTACGGTCAGCGTGGACGCCCGGGACGGCACCACCACCGGCATCTCCGCGTTTGACCGGGCCGCCACCATCAAGACCATCATTGACCCGTCCTCAAAGCCGGAAGACCTGCTCCGCCCGGGGCATATCTTCCCGCTCATCGCACAAGACGGGGGCGTTCTTGCCCGGGACGGGCATACTGAAGCGGCGGTGGACCTCCCCCGCCTTGCCGGGTGCGCCCCCTCAGGAATCCTCTGCGAGATACTTGACGGCGACGGCTCTATGGCCCGCCTGCCCCGGCTCACCGAAATCGCAAAGGAGCACAACCTTAAAATAGTAACCGTGGCGTCGCTTATCGGCTGGCGGAAAGACCGGGACGCGGCGCGGCGCCTTGCTGAAAGCCGCCTCCCCACGGCGGCGGGGGAATTTAATCTGGTGCTTTACGAGAACCGCGGCAAAGCGGAGCAGCCCCATGCGGCGCTGGTTTCGGCAAAAGCCTTTGATCCGGCAAACGCGCTGGTCCGGGTCCATTCCGAGTGTTTTACCGGCGAGGTGCTGCTCTCGGAGCGCTGCGATTGCCGGGAACAGCTTACCCAAGCGCTGCGGCGTGTTGCTGATGAAGGCGGGGTGGTGGTGTATCTGCGCCAGGAGGGGCGGGGCATCGGGCTTGCGGACAAGATACGCGCCTACAAACTGCAAGACGCAGGATGCGACACGGCGGAAGCGAATATCCGCCTGGGGCATAAGGCGGATGAACGGGACTATGGGGCTGCCGCGTCTATTCTGCGGGACCTGGGGGTTAGCGGCATACGGCTGCTCACCAACAACCCGGCAAAAGAGAGCGCCCTTGCGGCCCAGGGCATACGGGTTAGAGAACGGGTAGGCCTTGAGATACCGCCCCTTGAGACGAACCGGAAGTATCTGGCCAGTAAAAAAGCCCTTTTCGGGCATCACCTTGAGTATGTATAAGGAGTATAGAAGATGTACACAGAAATTAACGGCAGCCTGCAAGGAGCGGGGCGGCGTTTCGCCCTGGTGGTGAGCAGGTTTAACGACTTTATCACGTCCCGCCTGCTGAGCGGGGCCGTGGACTGCTTTGTCCGGCACGGCGGGGACACGGATAATCTGACAGTAGTGCGGGTTCCCGGGGCCTTTGAGATACCCCTTACCGCGTCAAAACTGGCGAAAAGCCTCAAGTATGACGGGGTTATCTGCCTTGGCGCGATTATCCGGGGCTCGACCCCGCATTTTGACTATATTGCCGCGGAAGCCGCCAAAGGCGTGGCCCAGGCGGGGCTGACCTCGTTAGTGCCGGTTATCTTCGGCATTTTGACCACTGACAGCATTGAACAGGCCGTTGAGCGCGCCGGCGCCAAGTCAGGCAACAAAGGGTGGGACGCTATGATGAGCGCTATGGAGATGGCCGATTTATTCGACCAGCTGGCCTAGGCGCCGGCGCCGGAATGACGTATTCCGGCGCCGGAATAACGTTTCCGGTCAGCAAACAGCGTTATTTTGTAGTCAAGAAAAGTTTTCTTGTAGT
>JAITHF010000216.1 GCA_031280115.1 Spirochaetaceae bacterium
CGGCATGCGCTACCTTAACCTGCCCACGAAAGAAGGCGGGTACTACCGTACCGGCTCGCGGACCCCTATGCAATGGAATTCAGGGAAGAACCGGGGGTTTTCCAGCGCTGAACCGGAGGCGCTCTACCTGCCTGTTGACCCGGCCCCGGACGCGCCCACGGTGGAGGCTCAAGAGCGGGACCCTGCTTCCCTGCTCAATACCGTCAAGGCCCTCCTGCGCCTGCGCCGGGCTGAAGCGGATTTGGCGTCCAAGCCTAACCTCGAAATCCTGCGCGCCGGGCCGGAGGCGCCCTTTATCTACCGGCGCGGCTCCTTTGTCATAGCGGTCAACCCCGGCTCCCGCGCCGCCGGGGCGCCCCTAGGCGTCATGCCTAAGGCGCGGGCCTACGCCTTGGGAACCTGCGCCCTAGAAAACGGGGCCTGCCGGATGGAAGGGCAGAGCTTTGGAATCTGGCGGGTTTAAGAGCCGGGCGGTTTTCTATTTTGCTATTTTATTATAAAGTTTTATGTAAGGAGAGTGTTATTATGAAAAAAATGGAAAAGATGGAAAAAATGGAAAAAATGGAAAAAATGAAAAAAATGGCGGCCTTGGCGCTGGCGGCGGCAACGGCGCTTGCCGGCTGTTCCCGGTCAGCAGGCAGAAGCGCGGACAAAGGGTACGACGTGTATGTCTTTAATGCCAAAGGCGAGAACGCCGCCCAGTTCGAGGCAATGGCAAAGGCGTATCAGGCGGAAACCGGAGTCCGGGTCAAGACCTTCTCAATCGGCGCCGGCGCCGAACAGGAAGGGCCCCTCACCACTGAGATGAATTCTGCACACCCCCCGACGATTTATTCTATTCAGGGGATAAAGCGCCTGGCCCAGTGGTTTGAGGGCGGGTACGTGGCGGATCTGGGCGCCGTAACAGACCACAGCGAGTTTGCCCGCCTGGTGGCGGATATTCCGCCGGATATGCGCCTTTCCTCAGGGGGCGCCACCAGTTACGGCATTCCCTATAATATCGAGGGCTACGGGTATATCGTTGATACTCTGATGCTTCAAGACCTGTTCGGCGAAGAGCAGGGGCTTGAAGTGCTGGCAGGGCTTGAAGAGGCGCCGTACAGCGAATGGGAGTCCTTTGTGCGGGCAATAGGCCGGTGGATACAAGCGCCGGCCCCGATGCCCGTAACCCTTAACGGAGCGGCGTATACCCTTGCCGGAGAGAAGCGCAGGCGCGCCGGGCAGTTGAACGGGGTGTTCGCGCTTATGGGCAGCGAGGCGTGGACCTATGGGGACCACTTGGTGAACGTGGCCTTGAACGCCGCGTTCAGCACCCTTAACGAAGCGCTGGCGCCTATAGCGGAGGAGAAACTGCAAGCCCTGGAAGGGCCCCTCCGGGCGTATGCGAAGGCCCTTGACCTTAAAACCTCTTTTCTGGCAGGCAAGAACGGCCCGGCCCGGCGGGGGCAGGACCTGGTGTCTCCGGCGAACTTCGGCTACGAACAGGCGGTGCAGATCTTTGCTGACGGGAAGGCGCTGTTCCTGAAACAGGGGAACTGGGCGTATAACAATATCGCCGCGGCGGATAAAGCCCTTGCGGAACGGCTGTGGTTTATTCCGGTGAAAATGCCCTTCGCCCCGGGGGACCTTACCGCCCCGGGAATGACCCCGGACAAAATAAACCGTTCTATTCCGGTGTTTGTGCCGAATTATTACGCGGTGAACGCCCTTGCGTCAGACACGGAGAAAAAGGCGGCCTATGATTTTCTGGTGTGGATGAACACGTCTGAAAAGGGGCGGTATTATATTATTGAGGAAATGGCCTTTATCCCCTATAACGCGGATCCTGCGTCAACAGTGGTTCCCAATATGCTCGGCAACGCCATTTTGAGCTACGTGAAGCGGGGCAATACGTTGCAGGGTTTTTTTCAGGCAGTCCCCCAAGTGTGGCCTACCGATATTTTCGGCGTGTATATCCGGGAACAGTTTCTCGTAAAGCCCCTCTGGAATGAATCGGATTACGAAAAAATCGCCGGTTACGGCGTATCAGAATTACGCAAAGTCAATACCGCGAATTAAAGAGGCGGCAAAACCAATCCCCCGCGCCTCCGGGCCCGGGGGAACGCCCCTTGAAAACTATAAAGAACTCAAATAAGGAGGCATACGTGCGTATTCACCAAAACAGGTCTATGTACCAAAAGTGGTTCTGGCCCTTTACGGCGCCTGCTCTGGCGCTCTTTACCCTGGTCATTGTGATCCCCTTCGCGGCGGGGGTCTTTAACTCATTCGCCCTCTGGCGGGGGGCCTATTATTTTGACCCTGTATCCCGCACCCGCGCGGCGTCGCCGTTTAACGCTTTTGTAGGCTTTGCCAATTACAAGGCCGCTTTCGGGGACGAGCGGTTTATCAAAGCCCTCTGGTACACGGCGCGCTATACTCTTGCGGCAGTGGTGTGCATTAACGCCGCGTCCCTGTGCCTGGCGCTTCTGGTAAACAAGATAAGCCGGTTTTTGAGCGGCCTTTTCCGCACGGTCTTTTTCTTTCCCAATATGCTTGGCGGCCTTGCCCTGGGCTATATCTTCCAGTTTATCTTCCAGATTGTTTTTACCGACCTCCTCTTCGGCCCGGAAGGTTTTATCCATATCGAAGCCTTCCGGTACATGACGCAAAACAGCGTCAAGGCCCTCTTTGCCCTGGCTATTCTCAGCACCTGGCAGTCCGCGGGGTATATGATGCTCATCTATATCGCGGGCCTCAACACCATACCCCAGGACTTCTACGAGGCCGCAAGCATAGACGGCTCCTCGCCGTGGAACACTTTCTGGAAGATAACCGTGCCTATGCTCATGCCCTCTT
>JAITHF010000267.1 GCA_031280115.1 Spirochaetaceae bacterium
AACGGGAAGGCCAACATCGTACTGGGAGACGGCACCATTACGCTGGGCGCTGCGAACAGCAACGCCGGCGCTGAAGGTCTGATAACGCTTGCTGTGGGCGCGAAGATTGGGGTATTTACGGCTGGAGAAATCAATGGGACTACTACCACTGACACCATTGGGACTGCTGTGGTTGCCGGCAGCGGCACCTTACCCGGCACCAGCGGCACTTTAACCGCAACAGACAATGTGGTTACGATCGGAGGTCCCGCTAGCGGTACCACTGCCGCAACCGTCGCCGCGGACAGCGAACTCGTCGAAACCTAATAGCAGCGCGGACTGCGCCCCCGCATCCAGCGGGGGGCTGTCCGTGAGCGCGGGGGGAAGAATATGGGGGGACCAGTCCCCCCAAACCCCCCACTGGCGCGAGACGCTGTGCGCCCTTTCGGGAGCGCGGCGGGTTGAGGCGGCGCGGCGCGGTGAGGCGGGGCGCCGCCCCCTGTTAAAGCAGGGCCGGGGGATCGGCTTCATAGACGGTTCGGGCAATGGGTATGCGCCTGCCCATGCCAAAGGCCCGCTTGGACACCTTGAGCACCGGCGGGGCTTGGCGGCGCTTGAACTCAGCACGCGCCGAAGACCGGATTATCCAGGCTGCAAGCTCCCTGTCCCAGCCGCGCTCGGCTATTTCATCCTTGGACAAGTTGTCGAAAAGATACAGTTTGAGGATGTCGTCAAGTACATCGTAAGGCGGCTGGCTGTCTTGATCCTTCTGGTCAGGCCGCAGTTCCGCTGAGGGCGCCTTGGTAAGTATCGCCTCTGGTATGATACGCTTGCCTTGTGTGTCAAGGGCTTTCTTGTTAATCCGGCGGCAGAGGGCAAAGACCTCGGTCTTGAAAAGGTCCCCGATAGGCGCCAACGCGCCGTTCATGTCCCCGTACAGGGTGCAGTATCCCATGGCAAGCTCGCTTTTGTTGCCAGTGGCAAGGAGCATTGAATTGAACTTATTGGAAAACGCCATAAGCGCGGTCCCCCGAATACGGGCCTGCAAGTTCTCCTCGGCGCTGTCAAAGGGGCGCTTCTCAAAAACATCCTCCAGCATGGCGAGGAAACCGGTAAACACCGGCTCAATCGGCAGTTTGACCGCGCGGCACCCCAGATTTGCCGCAAGCTCCGCCGCGTCGTCTTTGGAGCCTTGGGAAGAAAACCGCGAAGGCATACTAAAACAGGCGATGTTTTCTTTACCCGCGGCGCGGACGCCCAGATACGCCACCAGCGCCGAGTCAATCCCGCCTGAAAGCCCCAGGTGCGCCTGCGTGAAGCCGCACTTGGCCATATATTCGCGGATACCCATGACCAGCGCTTCTTCAAGCACGTCCAGTTCCGCGCCGGACAGCCCCGCGTCAAGCGCCGCGCCGCCAGGGTCCCGCCCGGGGGTTCCGCTGGTTCTCTGGGACGTATCCCAGGTAAGCAGTTCCTCTTTGAAGGCGGCGGCGTGGATTTCCAGCGCCGGAGCGCGGGACGCCGGGTCCGGCGCCGTGATGAACGAGCGGCCGTCAAAGATAATCGAGTCGTTTTCGCCCCCCGCCTTGATATACACCACCCGCACCTTTCCCCCCTGGCGTATCCGTTTCGCAAGGTTGAGCCGGGCTGTGAGTTTTCCGGTGATATAGGGCGACGCCGACGGCACGCAGAGGAGGCTTATCCCTTGGTTGAGGAGTTTACCCACCGGATCTTTCGTATAAATCATGCCCGGTGCGCCGGTTTCCCGCCACACGTCTTCGCAGATTGCCACGCCGATACGCTCGCCCTTCCATTCAAAGACCGGCCAGCGCCGGGCGCTCTCAAAGTTACGGGCTTCGTCAAACACGTCATAGGTGGGAAGGAGGGTTTTTGCCTGTTCAAAGACCAGTTCCCCGTTGAGGATGATACCGTATTCGTTTATCAGCCCTTTCCCGTAGCCATAGGGGTTTCGGTTTACAAAGCCCACGCCCACGGCGATAGCTTTCGGAAGTTCCTGTTGGAGGAGCCGGATGGTTCTGATATTCATTTCCGTAAACCCGTCATGATCCAGAAGGTCCATAGGCGGATACCCGCAGACCGCCAGTTCAGGAAAAAGCACCATATCAGCCTGCTGTTCGTGCAGGGCTTGTGCGGCAAAGGCCGCGATTTTTTTCCTGTTTCCCGAAAAATCACCGATAGTGGCATTGATCTGGGCGATTGATATACGCATATCCCTATTCTACCATCCGGCCTTTTTTAATACAACCCCTGACAACTCTCAGTTGTCCGCGCTCAACCCGCCGCGCCCCCGGAAGGGCGCACCGCACGTCGCGCTAGCGGGGGGTTTGGAGGGATTTTTCTAAGTCCCCCCAAATATTCTTCTCTCTTTTCTTCTATAGAAACCCCCGCTGGATGCGGGGGCAGCCGCCCCGCGCCGCCGTCAGGCGTTGCGCGGACGCCGCAGCTCCCGTGAAGGAGCCGCTTGAAAAACGCCGTTAGGTGTTTGTCGTGGTTTTATCAAGCGTGACTGCAGTAGCGCCGGTCGGCGTGATGGTGTTGTTACTAGCAGCCCCTGTAATTGTACCGATTACTTGGCTTGTCGTATCGGTAGCCGCTTTTAAGACTAAATCACTCCCGACAGCAGCCGCGTTTACAATAGCCTTGTTACTGGATGTAAGCGGGTTAGCATCAGTCCCGCCGCCTTTGATTACCCCGTTAGCGAGCAATGAGAGGACGCCATATTGCGCGATGGTGATTTTGCCGTTAGTGCTAAGATCAACCATTCCGGGCCCGATGGATATGCCGGTGCTTGTTGCGGCGGCTTGTATCGCAATTTCCGCAGTACCACTGCTTGGGGTAAGGATTGCGCTGGCCGATGCACCGACGATTGTGGCTGTAGTGCCGCCGGCGCCTAGTGTTATCGTAACCCCAGCGCCGCTGACGGCCCATTCCCCGGCGCCTTTGATAATAAAGCCGGTCCCTCCCTTCACGCTGCTCGTGCCGGTGATGGCGATCTTCCCGCCCACTCCAAGCGCCAGGATGTTCGTTGCGTCAATGGTGATGGACCCCACGCTGCTTGTTACGTTCGCGAAAGTTGCCGATGCAGCGGTGGCCGTGTAGACCGCTTTCTCAAGCCGCACCGTGCCGGAGCTGCCGCCAACCAAAAGCGCGCCGTTCCCTGCGATGGTTGCCGTGCCGCCTGCCGCAAGGTCGATGGTGCTGGCCGGAACCGTGATGACCCCGTCGCCGGTGGCGGTGATCGTGTCACCGGCACTAAGCGCGGTGATGCCTGCCTTGACCAGCACCGTCTTGTCGGTGTCGCCGCCTGCGCTGATTATACCGGCAGCCGCGGTGGTGAACGCGCCGGGGACGGTGGCGGCAAGGACGATGCTCGTGTTGCCGATGTTCACCGTGCCGACGCCGCTGGCTACTGAGGCGAAAGCCGGCGCCGCGGCGGTGGCCGTGATTGCCGCGTCATTGATCGTAACCTTGCCGGTGGCGGTAACGCCCACCACGAGGGTGGCGGTTCCGACAGTGGTGACCGAGCCGTTAGCGCCAAGGGCGATGCCGCTCCCGTTGGCTGCGAGCGTAACCGCGCCGGAGGTGTCGTCGCCAAGGGTCTCAGCGCCGCCTGCGGTGATAACCGCGTCAGCAATAGTAACTTTGTCGGTCCCGTCTTTGTCCACCACAAGCGTCCCGTCAACCTTGATGGTCGCGGCTCCGACAGTCGTCAGATCCACCGCATTAACCGTGAACACCTTGTTCACTGGAATAGTAACCGTCCCGTTGCCAGGAATTCCCCACGTAACGCCAAGGATAAGCGCGTTTGTCCCCCCGAAAGCGCCGGTGATTTTCGCCGCAGTCGGCGCCGCGTTGAACGTGGCGCTGTCAATGGCGCCGTTGGCGTCTGTCGAGACCGTGTCGTTAGGTGCGAGGTTCGTGAGCACCGCGATAAGCGCCCCGTCAAAGTCAGGATCAAGAGGTGCTGGGCTGCC
>JAITHF010000289.1 GCA_031280115.1 Spirochaetaceae bacterium
TCGCCGAATTCCGGCAGAATATCATACGGCGCCTGCGGAACTTAATGCTGAACATCACGGCGGGGAATACTATATACCCCGTAATAATGGGGAGGCGGCAGAGCGGCGGCGGTATCAGATAACAAGTTACTACAGGAAATGCAGTATTGCGTCGAGGTGCTGCCGGCGGAGCAACCGTAACCTTGACGCGCCCGGGCGGACACCGCTTGTATGGGGGCAACAAAGAGCGTTTATGCCCTTTCATGCCCGTTGGCGCTACGCGGCTATGGTTTCACACGCCGCCCGCTCACAAGAGCGGGAGCCGCGGTATGCGCGCCAGGCGGCGGAGCGGAAGCGGAGACGCGGCGGGCGCTGTTAGACGGCAAGAGCGTCCAGCGCGGGTTTGCGGAGTTTACCCTGCGGGAGCGGGGCAAAGAGCGGCATATTAAGAGCGCCCCCATTTCAGAACGGTCCGTAATAAGCGCCTCCGCGATACCGCGCCGGTTCCGCTCCTGAGTCGCCCCCTTATCCATGACAACGGCGCGTCCCTCGCGGGCAAGGGCTTGTGGCGTTTTACTTAACCGGCTTGCGGCGCACCGCTCCCGCTTGCTGGATAGATACAGGGCAAGCGCATAATGGGCGGCCTCTGTCTTATCTGAAGCCTGAAAATAACCATTCACGAGCGTAAAACAAAGATAGTGCCTTTGGAGCGGGGGATGCTGTTTCTCAAGGGTAAGTATTACCTCTTGGAGAGCGGGAAGGTACTGCGGAGGCCGTGCAAGGCTTCTGCATTGCGGGTGAGGCGGAAGCTGCGGAAGTTCAAGCCCCTTGTGGAAGCAGGCAAGATGAGCTATGCGGACATACGAACCGCTTGTCAGTCATGGCGCGGGAGTTACATGAAACGGTTCAACGCCTATCACAGCGTAAGAAGCGCGGACGCGCTGTATAATACATTATTCATAATAGTAGAAGTGTTATACTCAGGTCTTGAAGCGCCAAACCCGAATTTTGCAGGAGTTTGCCAATACTTTTTTGCGGTGATGCTGTCGGTCATGGGCGTGGAGGAATAAGGGGGAAGCCTCCCCCGCCTCCAGCCTGCCTGCGGCGGTCTTTCGCTCCCCCTTCTGCGAGGCTTTGCCTCATAGCGCCCTGCTGAGGAGGTTAAGAACCTCCAAATCTCCCGAAAACAGCGTGCGGGTTTACATTAGCAGGCGCTTATGATAGGCTAAAGGTGCGTTTTTGAATAGAATTCATATTATTATAATAAAAGAGTAAAGGAATGAACATTTACGATTTCTCAGTCAAGGATATACAAGGACAGGATATTTCATTAAATTGTTTTAAGGAAAAAGTCCTTCTAATTGTTAATACCGCCACAGGATGCGGGTTTACCCCGCAATATACTGGACTGCAAAAACTATATGATGATTATCAGGCAAAAGGGTTTGAGATTCTTGACTTTCCTTGTAACCAATTTGGACATCAAGCGCCTGGAACTGAAGATGAAATTAATACTTTCTGCACCTTAAATTACCATACTACATTTCCTCGTTTTGCGAAAATTGAGATAAATGGAAAAAATGAACATCCGCTGTATAAATACTTAAAATCCCAACAAAAGGGGCTATTAACAGCAGAAATAAAATGGAATTTTACAAAATTTCTGGTTGACCGGAAAGGAAATATTATGAGGCGCTTTGCGCCCACAGAAAAACCTGAAAAATTGGTCAATGAAATTGAAAAATTATTGGAAAACAGCCATTCGCCATCCATGGCAAACGGCTAAGAAAAATTACGGCATATAACAGGCCGCCTGTTTACGCTGCGCCCGCCTTCGGCTCGATCATGACTGCGCGCTCTAACGGATTACCGGCGCTTTCGCGGTTCTTTTAAGACATTATGGGGGCTTTTTTATCGGCGCTTCTTGTTCCGCGGCTCATAGCGCAAATGGCGGCTGCTGAAACAGCCTTCGGCTGCCCCACAAACCACCCATAAAGGCTTCCTGCTTCGCGCCCTTTCGCCTGCGAAGTCCGCTGAGGCGCCGCGTCATGCGATCCCTGCACCCCGCACCGCCATTGAAACAGCCTTCGGCTGTTGAAACGTCCGCAGGCTGTGGTGTATGCTGGAAAATATGAATACCTTCACGGTTTCACAACTGACTGAACAAATCAAACGAAACCTTGAAAGCGCGTTTTCCGCGATACAGGTGGAAGGGGAACTCTCCAACTGCCATGTCTCCGGCGCGGGCCACTGCTATTTCACCTTGAAAGACGCCCATGCGGTGCTTCAGGCGGTGATGTTCAAAAACCGGTTCAAGCATATTGCCTTTGAAGCCCGGGACGGTATGCTCCTGCGGGCGCGGGGGAACCTCACCGTGTACGGCCAGCGCGGGAACTACCAGCTTGTCTGCGACGAGCTTGAGCTTGCCGGCGCCGGAGACATACTGGCGCTTATTGAAAAACGAAAACGCGCCTTTGCCGAAGAAGGGCTCTTTGATCAGGAACGCAAAAAGCCGCTCCCCCGCTTCCCCGAAACCGTGGCGGTGGTAAGCTCCCCCACAGGCGCGGCGCTGCGGGATATCCTCTCTGTCCTGCGCCGCCGGGCCCCGCATATCCGCGTGGTAATCCTGCCGGCGCCGGTGCAGGGCGCGTCCGCGGCGCCGGCGCTTGCCCGCCGGCTGGAACAGGCTAACCAATGGAAACTTGGAGACGTTATCATTCTCGGACGGGGCGGGGGTTCTATCGAAGACCTGCTCCCCTTTTCGGAAGACGCGGTGGTCCGCGCCGTAGCCGCGTCGGATATTCCGGTGATAAGCGCCGTAGGCCACGAGATAGATTACGCGCTCTGCGATTTCGCCGCTGACCAAAGGGCGCCCACCCCCTCGGCTGCCGCGGAACTTGCCAGCGCCAGTCAAGAGGAAATGTATTCCCTCATACAAAAGGGCGCAAACACCCTGTACCGCACGTTAAAAGGCCGGCTTGAAAAAGCGCGGCTTCTTACCAGGGCCTTCGGCGCCGAAGACATGGAGTACCGCTTCCGCGCCATCCTCCAGCCCCGGCTCGTCCGCTTTGACGACGCGAAAGAAGCCCTGGTCCAGAGCGCAAGGGAGCGCCTGTCAAACCTCCGGCGCCGCCTTGACCGGGCAATGCTCAACCTTGAAGGCGCAAGCCCCTGTTCGATTATGGAACGGGGCTTTTCGGTCGTTACCCTTGAGCGCACCGGCGAGGTGGTGCGGGATTCAGAGGGCGTCCAAACCGGCGACCGCCTCATCATCCGCCCCTTGCGCGGCGTCATTGCCGCGATAACAGAGAGAGCGGAACAGGAAAAGCCGGAAGGCCCTTGCGTTTAAAAGGCGGGGCAGGGTACACTAGAGGCGGCAGAGAGAGAGATACCCTTTGAGAACAGGAGGAGCGAGCGGGGATGAAACATTTTGAGGAGCGCCTTGAGCGGCTTGAGCGCCTTGGGGAAGCCATAAAGAAGTCAGACCTTCCCCTTAACGAGGCGCTTAAATCTTTTGAGGAAGGGATACGGCTGGCACGCTCTTTGGAGAAAGATCTTGAGAAGATGGAGAGCCGTATCGAACTCTTGATGAACGGCCCGGAAGCAAAGGCCGAGGCCCCGGTAGAACTGGGGCTTTTTGATGAGGGCCAGTAACCTATGGAAACGGCAGCCGTAATTGAAAGCGCCAGAAAAAAGATAGCCATCCTTCCCCCTGACGAAGTGCGGAAGATCGCCGCCGGAGAGGTTATCGACAAGCCCGCGGCGCTGGTGCGGGAATTTATAGACAACGCTATTGATGCCGGAAGCCTCTGCGTCGAGGTGCACATCGAGGACGGGGGGATGCGCCTGATAGAGGTGGTTGACGACGGGTGCGGCATGGATAGGGAAGATCTTGCTATCTGCTGGAAAACCCACGCCACCAGCAAGATTCGTTCTATGGAAGACCTTGCCTTTGCTGAAACCTTGGGGTTTCGGGGGGAGGCCCTGGCCGCGGCTGCGGCGGTCTCCCGCCTTGAGGTGCTTACCAGCGTTTCCGGCAGGGAAGCGTGGCGCCTTGAGGTGGGGCCTGAGGAGTACGCCGAAATCACCCAGACCCGCCGCACCAGAGGCACCAGCGTCAGGGCCTTTGACCTGTTCGGCTCCATACCGGCGCGCAAGGCGTTTCTCAAGCGGGGGTGGAGCGAGGCCAACTTGTGCCGGCTTTCTTTTATCGAGAAAGCCCTGGCGTTTCCTGCGGTCTCTTTCCGCTTTATCCAAGACGGCAAGCTGAAAACCAATCTCAGCGTAGCTACAAGCCTCAAAGAGCGGTTCGGCGCGGCGGTCATGGACTCAGAGGGCTTTCTCTATGAAATCAGCGCCGCAGGCAAGGGCTTTTCAGTAACTATCGTGGTCGGCGGGCCGGAGACCGCCCGCAGCGACCGGCGGCACCAGTATATCTTTGCCAACGGCAGGCGTATTCAGAACCCCTCCCTTGCCCAGGCCCTTGAATACGGGACCCAGGGCTGGTATCCGGATCATCCTGTGGGGGCGCTGTATATCCGTATTGATCCGGCGCTGGCGGATTTCAACATTCATCCGGCCAAACGGGAGGCGCGGTTTTCTGATTCCGGCGCGATACACCGGGCGGTAACTGCGGCGCTCCGGGAGTTCATCCGCCACCAGCACCTTGCGCGAGGGCTTGCCTCCTTCCCGCCCCTTTCCCTCAGTTCCTCCGCAGAAACATCCGGCGCCAAAGGCGCGTCCCTGGCCCTTGAAGCCTTTATGGATGATGACGCAGGGGAATACGGCGCCTCTTTCAACAGGGGCGCCTATACTCCGCAGGATACGGCGCCGGCTTTCCCCCCCCATCCGTCTCTCGCGGCAGAACCGCAGGCAGCATACGGCCTGCGGTATCTGGGCAGGGTTTTCGGCCTTTTCATCGTGGTTGAGAAAGATGACCGGCTCTTTTTCATAGACCAGCACGCGGCGCACGAGCGGCTGTTGTACGACCGGTTCCTTTCAGGCGCCGTGCCTTGTCAGGAACTTCTTGTGGCCATACCCTTTGTTACTGAAAGCGAAGGGGACGACCTTTTCCTCTCGGCGCATCAGGAGGAGCTTGCGCGGCTGGGGGTGCTTATTGTTAAGGACTCAGGCTCATGGCGGATTGAGGCGCTCCCTGCGGGCTGGCGCCTCGGGGACGGGGAGACGGTGCGGGAGCTTTTGGAACTCAAGCGCCACAAGGAAAACATGGCCGAACACTGGGCTGCCACGCTCACCTGCCACAGCGCCGTAAAAGACAAGGACTATCTTGATGAAAGCGCCGCCCTGTCCCTGGCGGACGCGGCGCTGGGCCTGCCGGTTCCCCGCTGCCCCCACGGGCGGCCTCTGTGGTTTGAACTTACCAAAGAAGATCTTTACAAAGCAGTAAAACGCAGCCTGCGGTGAGCGGGTTCGCCCCCTGCGGGGGTTTCACGTGCTTCCTGCGGCGCCCCCTGCGGGGGATTCACGTGCTTCTCGCGGCGGGAGGGTTTGCAATTTTAGTCACAACCCAGAAGCGGCGCCTCAGCGGGCTTCGATAACGTTAGTGGCGCAGCGCAGGAAGCCTTTAGCGGGGGTTTGGGGGAACTGGTTCCCCCAAAAAAACATAAAGAGGCGCGAAGCGCCGATAATTCATTATACGATAATGATTTATCTGGGGACAGGATAGGTTCGGTTGGTT
>JAITHF010000033.1 GCA_031280115.1 Spirochaetaceae bacterium
TTGCAGACAAGAAAAAGTTTCTTGTAGTCAAGAAAAGTTTTCTTGCAGTCAAGAAAAAGTTTCTTGTAGTCAAGAAAGGTTTTTTTGTAGTCAAGAAAGGTTTTCTTGTAGTCAAGAAAAAGTTTCTTGTAGTCAAGAAAAGTTTTCTTGCAGTCAAGAAAAAGTTTCTTGTAGTCAAGAAAGGTTTTCTTGTAGTCAAGAAAAAGTTTCTTGTAGTCAAGAAAGGTTTTCTTGTAGTCAAGAAAAGTTTTCTTGCAGTCAAGAAAAAGTTTCTTGTAGTCAAGAAAAGTTTTTTTGTAGTCAAGAAAAAGTTCTTTGCAGTCAAGAAAAAGTTCTTTGCAGTCAAGAAAAACTATCCTGTCCCCAGATAAATCATTATTCTATAACGAATTATCGGCGCTGCGCGCCTCTTTAAGAGAATTTGGAGGCTCTTTTATCAGCGCTTCATGTTTCGCGTATTCTTTTGCGAACTTCGCGTAAGGGAACAGCCTTCGGCTGCCGGCGCTTCATGGTTCGCGCCTTCTTTTACGAACTCCGCGCAAGGGAACAGCCTTCGGCTGCCCTCCAAACCACCCCTAAAGGCTTCCTGCGCCGCGCCCTTCCGCCTGCGGCGTCCGCTGAGGCGCCGCTTCGGGGTTGTGACTAAACGTGCAAACCCTCTCGCAACAAGAAGCACGTGAATCCCCCGCAGGGGGTGAAACAGCCTCCGGCTGGGGGGTTGACAGGGGGATTTTAACGGGTCATTATCACCTATGGAAACGCGAACGATTTTCCGCAATATTTCCCCTCTTGACCACCGATATTCGGTTTCAGACCCGGACCGGGAGCTGTTTGACGCGCTTGCCCCGCTCCTTTCAGAGGAAGCGGCGGTAGCATCCTGCGTCAAGGCCGAAATCGCCCTTATCAAAGCCCACCTCTGGGCGCGCGGCGGCCTTTCGGCGGAACTGAAAGACGCCCTTGAACACAGCGCCGCCCTGGTAGACCCGGAGGAAGTGTATCAAGAAGAAGCGAAAACCCGCCATAACATCAGGGCCCTGGTACAGGTGCTTAAAAAAAAGGTTCCCCCTGAAACGGCGCATCTGGTACACCTGGGCGCCACCAGCGCGGATATTCTTGATACGGCCCATTCGTTCAGAATACGGGAAGTTACCCGGAAGGCCGCGCTGCCGCTCCTTAGAAAACTTGAAATCCTCCTCTGCGGCCGGGCCGAACAGGAGGCGGACACGGCGCAGGCCGGGCGCACCCACGGCCAGCACGCGGTGCCTATCACCGCGGGCTTTGCCTTTGCCGAATATGTGTCCCGCCTGGGCGCGTCGATCCTTGAGATTGACCGGCTTTCAGGCACCCTTAAAGGGAAACTCTCAGGCGCCGTGGGCGCGTACAACGCAACCAGCATGCTCGTCAGGGACCCTGAGGGCCTTGAGCGGCGCTACCTTGCGGAGATGGGGCTTGAACCGGCGGACCACGCGACCCAGATCGTGGAGCCTGAATACCTGCTCCGGCTCCTTTTGGAATATAACGTGGCCTTCGGGATTATCGCCAATCTAGCGGACGACCTGCGCCATCTCCAGCGCAGCGAAATCGCCGAGGTGAGCGAGGGCTTCGGCGAAGAACAGGTGGGTTCCTCAACCATGCCGCAAAAGCGCAACCCCTGGAACGCGGAGCATATAAAAAGCCTCTGGAAAGCCTTCATGCCCCGGGTAACGACCTTTTTCATGGACCAGATAAGCGAACACCAGCGGGACTTGTCGAACTCGGCGAGCCAGCGGTTCATCGCTGAATATATAACCGGCTTCTGCCTTGCGGCGAACCGGATGGCTGGCGTTATCCAAGGGCTTAGGGTGGACCGGGAGCGGCTTCTTGCAAACCTGCGGGGCAGCGCCGGTATTCCGGGGGGCGTCATGGCGGAGTGCGCCTATATTTTGCTGGCGGAAACCGGCGTCTCTGATGCCCACGAGGTTATCCGCCGGATTACCCTCGCCGCGGAAAAGGAGAATACCGGCTTCGCCGGGGCCTTGGCGAAAGAAACGGCGGCGTTTGAGCGGATTCAAGAAAAATTGGCGGGACTGGGTATCATTCAGTCGCCGGATGAAGCATTGGCGTTTTTTCAATCTCCTGAGCGCTACCGGGGGCTTTCGGCGGAGAAAGCCCGGTCTGTCGCCCAAAAATACCGGAAACTTATGGCCGGGCATACTGAGGAGGGACACGGTGTTTCCTGAAGCCTATTCGTATGATGACGTGCTGCTGCTGCCTGATTATTCGGAGCTTCTGCCCAAAGACTGCGACGTGCGTACTACCCTATGCGCTGACGTGAAGCTCAACGCGCCTATTATCTCTGCCGCGATGGACACGGTAACTGAGGAAAAACTCGCTATCGCTATCGCCCTTGAAGGGGGTTCCGGGGTTATCCACCGGAACCTAAGCCCTGAAGAGCAGGCGCACCAGGTGGCAAACGTGAAGCGGTACCTTAACTGGATTATCGACGAGCCTGTGACGGTGCGGGAAGACGCGCTGGTAAAGGACGTTAAACATCTTATGGAGCGCTTTAATGTTTCAGGGATGCCGGTGCTGGATTACAGCGGCCAGACTGTGGGGATTGTTACCCACCGGGACCTCCGGTTCTGCAAGGACGACGGGCTTTCGGTGGTGGACGTGATGACCGCCAAGGTCATCGTGGTGGAAGGGGAGCCGTCAGTCTCCGCGGCACGGGAAAAGTTTGACAAACACCGGATAGAGAAACTGCCGGTGGTGGACGCGGCAGGCCAGCTTACCGGCCTTATCACCGTAAAAGACATGGAGAAACACGCCCGTTTCCCCCTTGCCGCCACCGACCGGGTGGGGCGCCTCATTGTGGGCGCCGCGGTTTCCCCGCAGGATTATCTTGAGCGGCTCCCGCTCCTTAAAAACGCCAAAGTTGATTACGTGGTGCTGGACACGGCCCACGGGGATTCAAAAAACGTGATGGCCGCGGTGGCGGGCATTAAAAAGCGCTTCGGTGTTCCGGTTATCGGCGGGAACGCGGCATCAAGAGAGGGAACCCGCCGGCTTATTGAGGCGGGCTCTGACGCGGTTAAAGTCGGTATCGGCCCGGGTTCTATCTGTACCACACGGGTAGTGGCCGGCGTGGGGGTGCCCCAGTTCAGCGCCGTGTGGGAGTGCGCCGAAGAAGCGGCAAAATCGGGCATTCCGGTTATCGCCGACGGGGGCATCAAGTTTTCCGGGGACATATCCAAGGCCATCGGCGCCGGCGCCAGCGTGGTGATGATCGGCAATCTCTTTGCGGGCCTGAAAGAGGCGCCGGGGAAGGAGATTATCTTTGACGGGCGGATTTACAAAGAATACCGGGGCATGGGAAGCATGGGCGCCATTAAGGACGGCGCCGGGGACCGGTACCAGATGGCCAAAGACGAAGAGCCGGTTCCTGAAGGCATTGAAGGGCGGGTTCCCTACAAGGGGGAGCTTAAAAATTACCTGCGCCAGCTCGTGTCAGGATTACAGAAAGGGATGGGGTACTGCGGCTGCAAAACCATCGGCCAGTTGAAACAGTACCGGAAGTTTGTACGGATAACCGCGGCAGGGCTCAGAGAAAGCCACACCCACGATGTAACCATTACGCAAGAAGCGCCGAACTACAGCCGGTCCTAGGCGCCGCGGCTGCCGCCGGGGGGCTTATAAACCGCAAGGATGAGAGAACAAATGAGCCGGAGTATCTTTGACTATATCATGGGGTCCCTTCCTGACCGGCGCGTCCACTTCGTGTTCCCCTCGGCGGTGGCAGCCGATTTCTGGGCAGCCTATGCGGCGGAGGTCAGCCTTGAGCCCCTTGGGCCGGCGCGCTTTATTGCCTGGGACACGTTTAAGGCCGCGGCCCTCTCGGTCAGTCTTGAAGGAATGGAGGCGGTCAACCGCGGCGTAAGAACCCTCTTTGCCTCACGGCTTCTTGAAGAAAACGCGCGGAAAGGGGCGGCGTTCCTCACGGATTACATCAATCCCCTCTACGCAGGCTCGTATAACGGGTTCGTAAACGCCCTTACGAAACTGCTGCCTGCGCTTCAGGGCGTGCTGCGCCGCTTTGCCGAAATACCGCAGGACCCGTATTTCCGGGATCTTTACCAGATATACAGGCGTTACAAGACCTTTCTTGAAAGCCGCGCCCTCTATGAGCCGGCATGGAACCGCGCGGCCTTCGCCTGTTCCGATAAGCGGTGGCTCCTCTTTTTTCCCGAACTGTCTGAAGACTGGGAGGAATATCGGGAAGAGCTTGCCGCGCTTGCCTCGGAAGGCGGGCATATTGAGATTGTCCCCCTGGAAGGGGTCGGCCCGCCGGTGTATCAGGGGGATTCTCCTGCTGTCTCAGCGGCGCTGGGGAATAAGGGGGGCCGGTGGATACCGTTCCCCTTTGCCGGCGAAGAATACCGCTGGCTTGCGCTGACCATCCGGCGCCTGTTGGACGAAAGCCGCCTCGCGCCGGAAGACATAGCCGTTTCTGTGCCGGGCAGCGCGGATATGGACCGGCTTATACAGGAACTGCATCGTTACGACCTTCCGGTAAACAGGCGGCAGGGGCGAACCCTCCCTGAATACCCGGGGGGCAGGATTTTTGCGGCCCTTGCCGCCTGCCCGAGTTCAAGGTGGTCCTTTAAGGCGCTTAAAAACCTCCTTCTGGACAAAGCCTTCCCGTGGAAAGATACCGGCCCTATTACGGCGCTCCTTGATTTCGGCCTGCGCTTCCGCTGTGTTTCCGGCTTTATCGAGGGGCGGCGGGAAATCGACGTGTGGGAGCGCACCTTTGACCGCCGCTTGAAGCCGCGCTATGAACGGCTTAAAAAGATATTCCCCCTCCTGCCGCAGGATCAAAGCGCGCCGGAGATACAGGAGATACAGGAGATAGAAAAAGCGCTGGAGGCAGAAATAGAGAAAAGGATAGAAAACAGGATAGAAAAGAAAACCGAAAAGAGAGCCGAGAAAAACCCCGGGAACAAGACGGCAGAAACAGAAAAAGCCCTCCAAAGGGCGGCGCGTTATTTCGAGGCGCTTACCCCGGGGGCCGCGCCGGAGGCGCTTGAAAACATCAGCGAGGCGCTGGATATACTTGCAGAACTAGGGGCCGCGGTCTTTTATGAGGGGCTTAAAAAAGATATTGCCGCGCTGGTGAGCGCCCCAACCTTTACCGGCCTTGAGAGAAACTGGCATTATTTTGAGGCCCGCTACTTTGATAAAACGCGGTTTCATCTGGAAACTGACCGTATTATCGCCCGGGCGATCAGCGCGCTTGAGGAACTTGCCGGCATTGAGAGCCGGTTTCCCGAACTGGCCGGCGGCGCGGCAGAGGGCAGCCGGCCTTTCGCGGTGTTTCAGTCTTATATTCAGGAAGAGCGGTATGTGTTCCAGTCCGAAACCGCCGGTATTTCGGTGTATGATTACCGGGTAGCCGCGGGCATAGGTCCGGCAGCGCATTTTATCGTTAATATGACGCAGGAAGCCGCGGCAGTGGTCTATTCTGGCGGCGCGTCGTTCCTGCGGGAAGACCGCAGGCGCGCCCTGGGGATATTGGATCAGGATCTTTCCGCCGAATTCCTGCGGGCCTACCGGTTTTCCGGCGCTTTTCCGGTGTTTACCCTGTCCCTCAAAACCTTTGCAGGCCCGGCCATCCCCCACCGCTCGCTCTCAGTGTTTCTAGGCCCGCCTGCCGCGGCGCCGCTGTTTCCTGATGACCCCTATCTGGCGGAAGCGTCCCTTGCCGCCGGCAAGGACATTCCCCGGGCTGTTCCGGTGCGCGTCCAACGGAAGGCATGGGAGGCGCTTAAAATCTTGCGCTCTTCCCCGCGCCCGCTTGATCTGCGGAAAGAGCCGGTGCCGGAGGGGCTGCTCCGGGCGGCGCTGGCGGATAGGCTGGGCAGCGGGAACGCCACGCGCCTGTCCCGCTGCGCCTCTGCGCTCAAGCAGGACAAAATCCCGCGGGTCTCCCCCACCTTTCTCAACGAATACCGCGCCTGCCCCTTTAAATGGGCGCTTGAACGGGGGCTTCTTATCAAAGAAAAGCAGACAGAGATAAAAACCATTGACCAGAAAGAGCTCGGAAAGCTCTACCACCGTATTTTAGAGCGCCTTTTTATACGGATAAAAGCGGAAACAGGCCGGTTCTTCCAAGAAAATATTGCGGCTTATAAAGCGTATCTGCGGGAAGAAACCGGTTCCGCCCTGGAAGACGCCCGCCGGCGGGAGGGGGCGTTTCAAGAGTCGGTTTATGCCATGCTTGAGCCGCGAATCACCGCCGCTTTGGAGGATTATCTTGACCATGACCTTCCGGCGCTCGCAGGCGCGAAGATTCTGGGGGCCGAATACCCCCTGCAAAAAGCCTACGGGCCTGAGGACCCGCTTCTTGCGGGGACAGCGGATCTGGCGCTTGAAGATCCTGACGGGGGCCTTACCCTTACGGACTTCAAGACCGGCAGAATTCCGACCAAAAAAGAGCTCCTGTCTCAGGAGGGAAATCCCCCTCAAGACCTGCAAATGGCGGCGTATATCGCCATGATAGAAGATAACGATAGACAAGGCGGCGGGGAAAAAATCGTGCGTACCGCCCGGTTTTACTCGATTGATACGCGGCGTTTCTGTCCGGTCGTGTCTGAGCGGGAGGAAAAAGAGTCCAAGCGCCTCTCAAGAAAGTCTTATGAACACGAAGTCGCTGCGGTGGCGCGTATGGTGGGCGCTGTGGGGGAAGCGATGAAAACAGGCGCCTACATGGTTCCCGCCAAAGCTGACCCGGGGCAGTGCAGAACCTGCGGGGTCTCCTCGATATGCCGGATGCCTTTTTGACTGGCGGGAGTGTTTCCGCGCCGCCCCTTATCAGCGCGGCTTTCTGACTTCTAGAGTGCCGTCAGCATGGCCTATGAATACGTGGGGCGGAAGACGGGTGAAAAAGCCGTTCTCCACAACCCCGGGAATCTGGTTGAACTCCCGCTCAAGCTGTTCCGGCTCTACCGGCGCTTTGAACGTGATGTCCAAGAGCAGGTTCCCGTGTTCGGTAATCACCGGCCCGGCTTTGCGTACCGCTTCCCTAAGGCGCGCCTCCGCGCCCATGCGCTCCGCGGCGCGGATGACCGAAAGCCGCGCCGCCGGAACAACTTCGAGGGGCACGGGAAACGACAGCGCCAGATTATCCACCGTCTTTGTCTCGTCCACCACAATCGCGTATGAAACAGAGGCGTAGGCCACGATTTTCTCAAGAAGCAGCGCGCCGCCGCCGCCTTTCACGCAGTAATTATCCGTATCCACCTGGTCCGCGCCGTCTATCGTAAGGTCAAGGGTCCCGCCGATTTCTTTCGAGTTGAGGCTGTACAGGGGAATCCCCCACTCTTCGCAGGCCATAAGGGTCTGAAAACTCGTGGGAACCGCGAAAATATTGGTAAGCGTTCCTGCCTGTATCAAAACACCGATGCGCCGTACCGCGTGAATAGCGGTTGATCCGGTGCCAAGCCCGATCTTCATGCCGCTTACAACCAGCACGTCTACCGCTTTGGCGCCGGCCATAGCCTTTATTTCGTTTTTATCTAATTTCATGCCGTTATCCATTTTTTTATTTTTCCAGATAGTTATTTTTATTCATATCATATTTAAGCCGGCGCTGCCCCTGCCCTGTCTAAAACCGCATCCGCGTCATAAGGTGCGCGGGAAATTCGGCGTTTATAAAATAGCCGTACTGTAACTGGGCCTGACGCATGAGCATATCATAGCCGTTAAGCACCCGGCAGCCGGCGGCTTCGGCGCGGCGCAGAAAGGCCGTGCGCTCCGGTTTATAGATGAGATCCATCACCACCTCAAAGCCTGAAAAAGCGTAGCTCTCAAGCGGATCCGCTTCGGCGTCCCCCTCCATGCCCGCAGAGGTGGTCTGTATGATAATGTCCCGGTATTTTTCGATTTCTTTGATCCCTTGATTATCCAGCGCGCCCCAGGCGAAGCGGTAGGGGCCTGCAAGTTCCCGGGCCCGGGAGGATGTGCGGTTAAGGATCAGGGCTTTGCCGTGGAGCCGGTAAATCTCCGAAACCACCGCCCGGGCGGCCCCGCCTGAGCCTATAACAGTTATCCGCAAGCCTTTAAAGTTTTTCTTCCCTATGAAACAAAGCAGGGCGCCTGAAAATCCCGGGGCGTCCGAGTTATATCCGGTCCACCCTTCCTGCCCGTACACAATCGTATTACAGGCGCCGATGGACCTGACCTCTTCCGTGCTTTTGGCAAGATAGGGCAGTATAGACTCTTTGTGGGGTATGGTTACTGAGGCGCCGCCCATGCCCAGGCGGTCAGCGAGTTCCATAAACGGCTCAAGCCTGTCAGTGGGGAACGGCACATACACGGCGTCGATGTTTTCAAGGCCGAACACGGTGTTAAAAAAGAGGGGGCTGAACGTAACCTGTAAGGGGTAGCCGGTGATGCCGAAGATTCTCGTCTTGGCGGTGATATTTCTGAACCGGTAGAGTTCTGCCAGTTCCAGCGGGTCAAACTGCCCCAGTGCCAGGTCCGGCAGGTCCGGCTCCCCTTTTACCGCGGTGTAGCTTATCTGGGAACCCATCTGTTCCGCCAGAATTCTTGTGGGGGTTCCGAGGCTTCCCATACAGACCAGGGTCTTCTCTATATCCATCGTTTCCCAGCCGGCTTTGAACACCCGCAGCACGTCGTCCATAGTATGGGGCGTTACCGCCGCCTTGACAAGCTCGTCCCCCACGCGGCAGAGGCTCCGGATACGCGCCGGAAGGTCTAGGTCAACCCCTTTCCGGTTATGATATGAACGGATGATTCTGGTTCCAAAGGCCCGCGCCGCCTCTTCAAGGCTGGGAACATTAAAATATTCCTCAAGATCCACATAGGCGAAATTGCGCCGGGGGTTAGGGTCCGCGAATGCAAGGCCCTTGGAGATGAGGCTTACCCGGGAAGCCTCGCCGCCGGTAAAGAACCCGCCGTCCAGGTCCCGGCGGATAGTAAGGATAACCGGAATACCCGCCTGTTCAGGAAAGCGGCGGATCGCGAGCCGCTCGTCAGGCTCAAGGCAGTCCGCCCGCAGTTCGGCCATATCCACCTGCTGCCGGTATTTTTCCAGCAGCTCAAGGTTCCGTTTAATGGTCTTTCCGGTTAAACACAGGCATATTTTAGCCATAGGCCCTCCGTCAGCTGCCCCTTGCCTCAAGGCTTTTTCTAGGGCTTGGGGCTTGTTCCGGCTGTACCCGGCGTACTCCCCAAGGTTTCTCCTTCCTTCCCGCCCTTCTCTTTTTTTTTCTAAGCGGGTTTCTCTACGGCGGTTCCGCTCTTCTTGTTTCTGTTCCCAAGAGCCGGTGCCGCCGTATCCACAGGCGTTGCTTCCCCGCGCCGCGCGGGGAGGTCTTTGACTTTTTTAATATACAACAAGGCAGGCAAGGAGGTCAAGAATAGGGGGTACAAAACGTTTCCGCCGCGCCTTATCCCCCATGCCTCAAGGCTTTTTCTAGGGTTTTACGGCGAACCGGATAAATAAAGAACGGTGATACCGGCTCCTAAAAGTCCGAGCGGTAAATAAAAATAGTGGATACCGCTTGGGACTGGTCGAAGTTGACTCTGAGTGTTATGGGCCAGTCCCGGCTGGGAAGGGTGTAGAGGAGGTAGGTGTCAAAATACAGCGCGCCGTCCAGAAGCTGGGACACCCGCCCGAAGGGATCGCCTATCCTGATACCGTAGGCGGTCTTGATTTCTATCTGCCACACCCTGTTCCGGTACACATAAAACCCCTGATCCTCATAGACAAAGACCACATCGTCCTGCCATGTTTCAATGCCCCGCACCGCATGAACCGATTGGGGTAAACCGAAGCGGGAGACAAGCCCGTCAAGGGTTAAGCCGATGAGGGAGGACGGATCAGAAACAGCAGCATCCAGTTGAACCGGCTGGGACCATACAAGAGGAGCACAGGTTATTAAAAACAAAATCCCTGTATAACGCATTATTCTACTGTATCGCAGGAATCGCCGCCTTGCCAACCCCCATAAGGGGCAGCCTCAGGCTGTTTGAGCGGCTCAAGGTATGGCGGTGCGGGTTTTTTCTAGGGAGGGGCTGTATTAAGCGGCCGACGGGAGTCGAACCCGCGTCACAAGCTTGGGAAGCTTGGATAATACCGTTA
>JAITHF010000283.1 GCA_031280115.1 Spirochaetaceae bacterium
CCGGGATCTCAAAACAGCGCAAAAACTGAGAAATCGGCTGAAAGGCCTTGGCGTTACCTATAATAAAATAGCAATGGATAACTGGGACAGTTTCGTAACGGCGTTTTCTATGGATAAAATACTGACAGGCAAAGCGCATACGGTAGGAACAGAGGGGGATAATTGCCGTTTACGAAACCTTGCGCGCCGGGCGTTTCGGAGGACGTGCTGCTTTTCAAAAAAGCCTTTTAATCATATGCAAGCCTTTGATACGGCCTTTCCCTACATCAATTACGGCTTCGTTTGAAGCAAATCATACTTTGTGAGTCACCTCCCAATTATTATATATAAAGAATTATCGGCGCTGCGCGCCTCTTTGAAGAGATGTGGAGGGTCATAGACCCTCCACGCCACCCCTAAAGGCTACCTGCCTCGCGCCCTTCCGCCTGCGAAGTCTGCTGAGGCGCCGCTTCAAGGAAACCCTGCACCAGAAACCCGGCCTGCCATTGAAACAGCCGGAGGCTGTTAGGAGCCGAAGCGCAGGGCGTTTTGAAATACTTCCTCCCACCGGTTTTGAATCTCAGAGGCCGCCTCCTTCGGCCCCTGACGCCACTCAAACATATCGTACAGCTCTTCGCGCACGATAAAATCAAGCACGTGCACCGCCGGATAACCGGCAAACTCCTGTATCCCGTCGCCGCCTTCGTAAATGTTATAGGCTTTGGAATAAAACGAGTCCCCTTTTAGATAATCCTCAAGGCCGTTCCCGCTCCCCGGCACCGCGTGGGACGCCGCCGCAAGCAGGGGGCTCTGCTTGGCGAGAAACGAGATGAACTCCCATGCCTGCTCCTTGTACCCGCTCTCCCGTGAAATCCCCGCGTACCAGGTGGTAAGGCCGAACGCCGGCTTCCCCTGATACTCGTCAGGCCGGGGAATAGTGGTAATGCCGAATGCCTTGTCCCCCAGATATTTTCGGATAACCTCGATGTCCTGCACCGAGGCTATCATCATCCCGATAGCGCCGCTTGCAAACTCCTCAAGTTTCCGCTCCTTGGTCTTGGAGAAACAGTCCGGCGAAAGCAGCCCCTCCCTGGAAAGGGTGTCAAGAAACGTAAGGGCGTTCACCACCATAGGGGACGTGAAGTTCGCTTTGTCCTTGCCCTGATTGAGCAGCACCGCGCCGGAGGCCCAAATCCATGAGTACACATCCACATATACCCCTTGGGGATCCCCCTGATTAAGGGACAGAGCCGTGCCGAACCGCCCCATGTCCCGATTGGTAATGGCCCGGGCGTAATGCAGGAACTCGCTCCACGTCTTAGGGGGGCGGTCGAATCCGGCCTGGGACAACACCTCAATATTATAGAAAAGCGGCGCCATAAACGAAACCAGCGGAAAGGCCCAGTCATCGTAGACCCGCTCCTGCCCGCTTGTCTGGAGCGCCGGAATAAACGCGGACGACTCCTTGTAGGGCGAAAGGGGCTCAAGCATATCGTTCCTGATAAGGCCGTAGAGCCAGCGCGGGTCAAGGGCAAGAATATCCGCCGGCGGGAAGTTCTCGGTAAAGCCGGCGATTTTGTCGTTAAGGCCGTTGAGGATAAGCGCCTCCATGTCGTTATACGAGTAATTGTTCAGCTTAATTTTAATCCCCGGGTGGGTGCGCTCGAATTCGGCGGCAAGGGACACGAGGATGTTTTGTTCAAGCTCCTCGTGCCACCACTGGGAAAAGACCAGGGTAACCGCCTTTTTCGCTTCCATGACTTTGGTTGCTTTTTTGGCGCCCGCTTTGACGGTGCTTCCCAAGAGAAACACGATAACCGCCAGTATAAAAAGAAATTTGTCTACCTGATGTATGTTTATGGTTTTTTTAGGCTTCAGGGCTTTAAGGATATTTATTCGTCATGGTATTCGTCAACACCCATAGTGTAAGGCGGCCATTGAAAACCCCCCAGGGGGTTGATTTTTGGGGGGGGAACGGGTACATCTCTTTCATGGCATTTCAGCACAGCACCGGCGCCGGCGCCGGAAACGCCCTGCGCCTGGCAGCGCCCTGCAAAATTAACCTGCATCTTGCGGTGCAAGACCTGAGAGATGACGGGTATCATAACCTTGAAAGCCTGTTTGTTACCCTTGCCTTCGGGGACACCCTTATCGTTACCCCTCATGGGGGCGCGGGAAGCACCGCAGTGCGTATGGACTGGCAGTACGCCCAGGGGCCCTGCTCCGGCGGGTATACGCGGCCTGAACAGGAGCCGCTTATTCCTCTTGAGAAAAACAGCGTTTTTAAGGCGGCGTCCCTGTTCCGGTTATGCACGGGGTTTTCAGAAGGGGTGCATATAACCGTTGAAAAGCGGGTGCCCCTGGGTTCGGGCCTGGGCGGGGGATCTTCTGACGCGGCCTCAACCCTTATGGCCATGAATCTGCTTGCCGGCAGCGCCGCGGCGCCGGATGAGATGGCGGAAATGGCGCTGGAACTGGGGAGCGACGTGCCGTTTTTTCTCTCCCAAGGCGGCGCGGCATGGGTTTCAGGCAGAGGGGAAAAGATCGCGCCGGCGCCGTTCCCGCACGGCCTGTCTATCCTTCTGGTATGCCCTGATTTTTCAAGCGATACTGCCGCGGCGTTCCGCCTTTTGGACAGGGACAGGGCAGGCCGCGCCACGCCGGAAGCCCTTAGCAAGGCGGCGCTTGTCCGCCAAACAGCCCAAGACCCTCAAACGTGGACGTACTATAATGATTTTCTTCCGGTTTTCACCGGGACTTCTCAAGACGCGGATAAGCCTCGCGCCGGCGCGTACCGCCGCATCCTGCGGGGCATAACCGAATCCGGCGCCGCTTTCGCAGGCTTGTCCGGCACAGGGTCGAGCTGTTTCGGCGTGTTCACCGATAAAGCCGCCGCCGCTGCCGCGCAAAAGGCGCTGGCTTCGCAAAACCATCTTGCCTTCCTTACGGTTCCCCTTGCGCGTTTCTCTAATAGGGTGTTAGAATGGAACTAGTTATTCTGGACCAGCATAAGGAGGGCGCCATGGAGATAACCGACATTAGAATCCGCAAGGTTGCCGGCGAGGGGAAACTGAGGGCTTATGTAACCGTAACATTTGACAGCTGTTTTGTTGTACATAATATCAAAATTATCGAGGGAAAGAGCGGTATGTTTATCGCCATGCCCAGCCGGAAGACCAGAGCAGGGGAGTATAAAGATGTGGCGCATCCGATTAACCCTGATTTCCGCGCCGATTTACAGGTCAGAATACTGGACAAGTATGATTTCGGCAAGGTCTCTGATGATCTCTCCCTTGAACTATGAGAGAAAGCGTTGCAGCAGGCGGCAGGGGAACCCAAAGCACGGCGCTTGACTGGCCGGCCTCTTAATAGTATAGTAAAAAAGTATAGGAAAAAAGTAAAAGGGTCGGACAAACCCACCCGTGGGGCGTGGGGCGTGTCAAGCCATACAGATACTGGGACGTCGGCAAGCGGTAAGCCACCGGCCTTTGGAGCCGGTATCCACAGGTTCGAATCCTGTCGTCCCAAGAGCGCGGGGCCGTGCCGGCGGGCAGCAAGCGTAGAACCAGCCGGCGCCCGCTCCATCCCAGAGTAAAGGAGTTATGGTGAGTCAGATTGTTTTAAAAGCCCGCATCAGAGCCGAGAAAGGCACCCAAGCGTCCCGCAGGATACGGCGGAATGGACGTATACCCGGGGTATTATACGGGCGCAAAGGCCAGTCCCAGCCCCTTGATGTGGACGCCGTAGAATTTATGAACAGCGTAAAGCATATTTCAGAGACTACTATTGTCAAAGTGGAACTCGACGGGGAAGCCCATGACGCCTTTGTCAAAGACACCCAGCGGAATATCACCAATGGAAAGGTGCTGCACGTTGATTTTTACG
>JAITHF010000030.1 GCA_031280115.1 Spirochaetaceae bacterium
CACATCCAGCGGATAAAGCGGATACGGAAACTCATGGACGCCCGGGGGGACCGGCGGATCTTGATAGGCGCCGTTGCCGGCGGGTCAGTGGACAAGAACGTGCGCCAATATGCCCACGATAACGGCCTGTATGTGCTCGTGCAGAGCGGGGACGCGGCGGAACTTGCCGAACTGCCTCAAGACTTCAGCCCCGCCCAATTCCTCCCCGCAGCGCCTCCCGCGGCGCAGCACGGCTGAGGCGTCGGTTGAAACAGCCTCCGGCTGGGGGGTTGTGGGGATTGGGAAGAGGCGGTATACTGGGGCAATGAACAATACAGGGATATTATACGGCGTGGGGGTCGGGTCAGGGGATCCTGAACTCTTGACCCTCAAAGCGCTGAAAACCATCAGGGCTTGCGACGTGCTGGCGTTTCCCAAGCCCAAAGCTGACGGAAAAGCCGCGGCCTATGAAATCGTCAAAACCGCAATCCCTGACCTTGGGGAAAAAGAAACCCTGGCGCTCTTCCTGCCCATGACCAAAGACCGGGCAGTGATGCAAGAAAGCCAAAAGGCCGCAGCAGCCCTCATCATTGACCGGCTCGAAAGCCGGCGCACCGTGGCCTTTCTCACCCTGGGAGACCCGTCGATTTATTCCACCTATACCTACCTGAGCCGGCTCGTGCAAAACAAAGGGTATGAAACCGCGGTAATCCCCGGGGTTCCCTCGTTCTGCGCCGCGGCGGCGCTCCTGAGGGAAGACCTGGTGAGCGGGGACCAGATACTTCATATTATTCCCGGGTCCTGCCATGATACTGCCGCGGCCCTTGACCTTGCCGGGGTCAAAGTGCTTATGAAAATGGGGGCCAGTATCCCTGAAGTCACCCGCCTCCTCGCCCAAAAGGGCGCGCAGGCCCAGGTGGTGGAGAACTGCGGCATGGAACGCCAGCGGGTCTGGAGCGCGGTCAGCGAAATAGACGAACACGCGGTGCCGGCAGGGTATTTTACCACGATTATCGTGAAAGACGAGGACCCGAAAAATACTTCCCCCCAGGGAGGCGAGGGGTGATCTATTTTGTGGGCGCAGGCCCGGGGGCAGTGGATTTGATAACAGTCCGGGGAAAAGCCCTCATAAGCGAGGCCGACCAGATTATCTACGCCGGCTCTCTGGTCAATCCGGCGCTCCTTGCATGGGCAAAGCCGGAATGCGCCCTCTATAACAGCGCGTCCATGACCCTGGAAGAAGTGATAGGGCGTTTCGTTGAAGGGGAACAGAAAGGGTGGCGCACTGTGCGCCTGCATACCGGGGACCCCAGCATCTATGGGGCGGTGCGGGAGCAGATGGACGCCCTTGCGGCCCTGGGCGCGGCGTTTGAGGTGGTGCCCGGGGTAAGCGCGTTCTGCGCCGCCGCCGCCAGCCTGCGGGCGGAATACACCCTGCCGGCAGTGTCCCAAACGCTGATTATTACCCGCGCGGCAGGAAGAACAAGCGTGCCGGAAAAAGAAGACCTGGCGGCGCTTGCGGCGCATCAGGCGAGTATGGCTGTCTTTCTCAGCGCGGACATGGTGGAAGATGTCCGGGACCGCCTCCTTGCCGGGGGCTACCCGCCTGATACGCCGGCGGCAATCGTGTATAAAGCCTCATGGCCCGAAGAAAAGATAACCCAGGGGGCCTTAAAAGACCTCTGCGCCCTGGGGGAGGGCATAACCAAAACCGCGCTTATTCTGGTGGGATCCTTTCTGGGGGGCAAGTACGGCCTCTCGCGGCTCTATGACCCCTCGTTCACCCACGGCTTCAGACCTTGATGACCGCGTCTCTTTTTTCGTTCACCCTCCAAGGGACAGCGCTCAAAAACCGGCTTTCGGCCCTGCTTGCCCAGCGGGGGGACCGTATCTTCCTGCCGGAACCGGCAGGGACCCTGCGGGAACAGGCAGGGCAAGCCTTTGCCGGCGCTGACGCGCTCATCTTCATCGGCGCCGCAGGCATCGCGGTACGGGCGGTGGCGCCGTTCCTCCGGTCAAAAACAACGGACCCGGCGGTGGTGGCCGTTGACGAGCAGGCGCGATGGGCAATCCCCCTTGCCTCCGGCCATATCGGCGGGGCAAACAGCCTTGCCCGGGACATAGCCGCCCTTCTAGGGGCGCAAGCGGTGATTACCACCGCCACGGACCTGAACGGCGCCTTCGCCCTGGACCTCTGGGCAAAAGCCAATAACCTCCATATTACCTCATGGGAACTGGCCAAGCGGTTCACGGCGCGGATACTGGCCGCAGAGACCCTGCCGCTTAAAAGCGATTACCCCATAACCGGCGCTCCCCCGCCGAACATTGCCCTGTGCCGCAGCGAGGACGCGCCCTTTGGAGCGCTGGTGTCCCTGTACCCGCCTCAAAAGCCCTGGGCGCACCTTGTCCCTCAAAACCTGTATCTGGGTATCGGGTGCCGGAAAGGCGCGGCGCTGTCAGCAATAGAACGCGCCATAGCCGGAGCGCTTGCCCAAAAGGGCCTGAATGAAAAGAGCGTCGCCGGCGTGGGCACCCTGGCGCTCAAGAAAGACGAGGCGGCTTTGGCGGAGGTCTGCGAAAAGCGGGGCTGGCGCTTCTCGTGGTATGCGCCGGAAACGCTTATGTCCCTTGCAGGGGAGTTCAGCGGCTCTCCGTTTGTCATGGCCGTAACCGGCGCGGACAATGTCTGCGAACGCGCCGCGGTCCAGGCGTCTTGCGGGGGAAACCTTATCATAAAGAAGTTCGCCAGCAAGGGGGTTACGGTGGCGGCAGCGGCGCGGGACATTGTGCTCTCCTTCCCCTCCGCCCTTGGGGTAAAAGAAACGTGAACCCCCAGGGGCACAGCAATAAAAAGAGATAAAAGATGGAACAGGCAGAGGCGGTGCGGGCGTTTTTCGCGTCCCTTCACTATGCGGACGCTGCGGCGCTGGCGGCGGGCTTTCTCCTTGACCGGCTTCTGGGGGACCCGCCGCGCCTGCCCCATCCGGTACAGGCAATCGGCTGGGCGGTCAAAACCGGCGAGGCCCTGTTCCGCCGGCTCTTTCCCAAACAAGAACGGCTTGCCGGCACCCTGCTGGTTATCGCGGTCTGCGCCGGCACTTTTTTTCTCACCGCGGGGCTTTGCAATCTTGCCCGCACGCTCTCCCGGCTTGCAAGTTTTCTGTTTGAGTCCCTGCTGGTCTGGCAGATACTCTCGGCGCGGTCTTTACAGCGGGAGGCGATGGGGGTGTACGAACAGGCCGCGCGGGGCGACGCGGGCGCGGCCCGGAAGGCGGTGTCCCGTATTGTGGGGCGGGACACGGCGCACCTTTCCCTTGAGGAGGTTATCAGGGCCGCAGTGGAGACTGTGGCGGAGAACCTTGCAGACGGGGTGGCGGCGCCGCTATTCTTTCTTGCTTTGGGGGGGCCGCCCTTGGGGATGCTCTACAAAGCGGTAAACACGATGGATTCTATGATAGGCTACAAGAACGAGCGGTATCTGCTCTTTGGCCGGAGCGCGGCGAAGCTCGACGACGGGGCAAACTGGGTTCCGGCGCGTTTAAGCGCGCTGCTTATCATCGCGGCAGCGGGGCTTCTCGACCTTGACGCCAAAGGAGCGCTCCGGATATACCGGCGGGACCGGTTAAAGCACGAAAGCCCGAACAGCGGATGCCCTGAATCGGCCTGCGCCGGCGCCCTGGGGGTATCTCTTGGGGGGGACGCTTTTTACGCAGGGGTATTGTGCGAGAAACCGCGCTTAGGGGATCCGGAGCGCCCCCTTAACCCGGGGGATATTATCGCCGCTGTCCGCCTTATGTATTGCGCGTCCTTCTTGTGCCTCATCATTGCCGTTGCGGTGCAGGAAGCCCTTAGGGGTGGTTTGGAGGGTCTATGACCCTCCAAATTCTCTTAAAGAGGCGCGCAGCGCCGATAATTCGTTATAACACAATGATTTATACGGGGACAGGATAGTTTTTCCGGTTCACCGGCAAACTTATCCGGTTCACCGGCAAACTTATCCGGTTCACCGGCAAACTTATCCGGTTCACCGGCAAACTTATCCGGTTCACCGGCAAA
>JAITHF010000039.1 GCA_031280115.1 Spirochaetaceae bacterium
TGCACTATGATTCGCAAAACATGAAGCGCCGGCAGCCTAAGGCTGTTCCCTTACGGGAAGTTCGCAAAAGAATACGCGAAACATGAAGCGCCGGCAGCCTAAGGCTGTTCCCTTACGGGAAGTTCGCAAAAGAATACGCGAAACATGAAGCGCCGGCAGCCGCAGGCTGTTCCCTTACGGGAAGTTCGCAAAAGAATACGCGAACCATGAAGCGCCGGCAGCCGGAGGCTGTTTCAGCAGCCGCCGTTTGCGCTATGAGCCGCAAACCATGAAGCGCCGGTAAAAAAAGCCCCCAACTTCTTCCCAAAGAGGCGCGGAGCGCCGATAATCCGTTATATACTAATAATTTATCTGGGGACATGATAGTTTATTTTGTAGTCAAAATAAGTTTCTTTGTAGTCAAAATAAGTTTCTTTGTAGTCAAAATAAGTTTCTTTGTAGTCAAAATAAGTTTCTTTGTAGTCAAAATAAGTTTCTTTGTAGTCAAAATAAAGTTGTTTGTAGTCAAAATAAGTTTGTTTGTATACAAAATAAAGTTGTTTGTAGTCAAAATAAGTTTGTTTGGATCCAAAATAAGTTTTCTTGGATCCAAAATAAAGTTGTTTGTAGTCAAAATAAGTTTCTTTGTAGTCAAGAAAGGTTTCTTTGTAGTCAAGAAAGGTTTCTTTGTAGTCAAAATAAGTTTCTTTGTATACAAAATAAAGTTGTTTGTAGTCAAAATAAGTTTCTTTGTAGTCAAAATAAGTTTTCTTGGATCCAAAATAAAGTTCGGTTGGCGCCGGCGGAAGGGCGCGGCGCAGGAAGCCTTTATTAACCGGACGGCCCGTTTTACCCTAGGGCGCCTGCCTTAAAGGGGCGTCTGTGAAGGTTTAGGGCTTATGGAAAAAAGCCTTGTAGAGGCGGCGGCCTAGGCCGGCTATCTCGTCCCGTTTCAGGATGCCCTGAACCCACGCGCGCGGAATAGCCGGATACCCGTAGTATAAGCCTGCAAGCGCGCCGGCCACGCACCCTGCCGTGTCCGCGTCGCCCCCCAGATTGACCGCCTTCAGCACCGCGTCTTTGTAACCGGCGGTGGTCAGCACGCACCACAAAGCCGCCTCAAGGGTATGCACCGCATAGCCGCCGCTTTGTATCGCGGTTTCCGGCAGCGATGCTATGTCATCTTTCAAGAGGCGGTCGAAAGCCGCAAGCTCCGCAGGGTCAATGAGGGGGGTCAAGGCTAAGGGCAGGCTTGTTTTCAAATCAGCGTATATGTCTTTGAGGGCTTTCCCCTCAAAGGCGCGGGACATAAACTCAAGATAATAAAAGCACGCGATAACCGAGCGTATATGCCGGTGGGTCAGGGACGAGACCTTGCGGGCCGCGTCAAACCGCTCCCGCGCAGGCTTATTGTAACTATAAAACACCAGCGGCGCGATACGCATAAGGGAGCCGTTGCCGTTATCATTTTCTCCGGCGCCGCCGGCCAGTTCCGGCTCAACCCCTTGGGCTATGGCGCGGATGGCCCTTAGGGTGGCGCCGCCGATGTCGAACACGGTTCCCGCGGCGGCCCAGTACCCTTCGCCCATCCATTTGACAAAGTTTTTCCCCATAATCCCCGTGTCGAAACCCTGAATAAGGGCTTCTGCCAGACAAAAGAGGAGGGAGGCGTCGTCGGAAAACGTCCCCGGAGGCTGGTTATGGACGCCGCCGCCTGTAAAATCCGTAACAGGGTTCTTTTTGAGCGCCTCCCGGGGCGCAAACTCCGCAGGCACCCCCAGGGCGTCCCCCACAGCGGCGCCGAAGAGCAGCCCCTGCACCGCGTCTAACCTATCCATCTTTCAGCGGGAAAGGAGGCGGCGGAGCGCGTTTCCCAGGGCCTCGGCTTCTTCGGCGGCGGGGGTTGAGGTGTGGATAAAGAGCCCTTTGGGGCCGAAAAAGTCAACCAGCTGTTTTGAATACGCCGCAAGGTCGACCTTTGCGCCGTGCCCGTGGTCCCAGTAACAATGGCGCAGGCAGAGGGCGGTTTTCCCTGCCGCCGCGTCCCGCACCGCGTCCCACCTTGAAACCTGGGGGATGGTGAAGTCAAGCCCCCGGAGGCCGGGAATTTCCATCATTACCGGCGCCACGTGGCTCACGTCCCCGCAGGAGTGTACCACCACGCCGCCTACGGCTTCAGCGATCATGGCGTTATACTTCACGCCGAACTCCCGGTACAGCGCCGGGGACAGGAGCGCCGCAGTGTCGTCGCTTATCCGCACCCCTGCGTCCCGGGGGATATACCAGAGTTCATGCCCCATAGTGTAGCGGTTGGTTATCCGTTTAAGCTGTTCTTTAATATACCCGATAGTAGCGCAGGTTACTTTTTCCATGAGCGCGTGGACTTCTTCAGGATACATCACCGTCGCTTCGATGAACGAGGTATACTCCCAAATGAGCGACGCGCTTACCAGCGGGGACGGCACGTTGACCAATCGAAGGGGCATGGCGGAGCGGTTTTGGAGGAACTCGACCCGCTCCCATGCTGCGGCGAACACCGGGTTATCCGCCGGGTCCGGTATTTCAAGTTTGTACACGTCCTGTATGTTTTCTTCGCGGATGAGGGGCGTTACCCAGGGGTCCGCCTGGTTATTTACCGTGCAGGGGCAGCCGAATGCGGCGGCCACGATGTTAATGCCCTTATTGGGCTTGCTGTTCGGGAAGGCGTAATCATAGACCCTTTCCCGTTTACGGTGAAAATCCTCGTTCCATGCGAGTTCCGCTTGATGGTCGGCAAAGAAATCCGCGGTTGCCACATGGAGGGGCCCCACTTCGATAATAAACGGCACTTCATCAAGGGGTTCGAGGCGCCAGTTTGCTTCGATGCGTTGTTTTTTGGTTTCGACTGAATGGTGTTCAGCAGGTTTTTCTGTCATATTTATCATACCCCGCAGGGTTAGGGCCCTGGGTTCCTCTCAAGGGGATACGCCGCTGCCGGCGCTTTTACAAGCATACCCTTCTCCCCGCCCCCCCGTCAACAGCCGGAGGCTGTTTCACACCCTGCGGGTGATTCACGTGCTTCTCGCGGCGATAGGGTTCGCAAATTTAGTCACAACCCTGAAGGATGGGCCTCAGCGGAATTCGCAGGCGTTAGTGACTCAAAGCACGAAGCCGTTGGTTGGGGGTTTGGGGGCAGCCTCCGGCTGTTTCAGCAGCCGTAGTTTGCGCTATGAGCCGTAAGACCATGAAGCGCTGATAAAAAAGCCCCCCAAATTCTCTTAAAAAGGCGCGGAAGCGCCGTAAAAAACCATGCCGCGGGAATATGCCCCTGCGGCGCGGGAATATGCCCCTGCGGCAGGGCTTTGTGTTTTTTGATTATGAGCGCTGCGCTGCGCTTGCGCTTTTTAAGAGAATTTGGGGGAACCAGTTCCCCCAAACCCCCAGCCAAAGGCTTCCTGCGCGGCGCCCGTCCGCCTGCGGCGTCCGCTTTGGCGCCGCGCCATGCGGGCCCTGCGCCTCACGCCTGACCTGCCGTAAACAGCCTTCGGCTGTTGACGGGGGGGAAAGGGTATGCTATAGTTCTAAATACTAGTTTAGAAAAACTATCATCTTTCCTTCTGGATAAAGCCATGCGATATTTTGATACTCATGCCCATATAGGGCTCATATTCGATGACCCTATTGAACAACTTATTGTTGTGCAGGAAGCCCGCCAGGCTTCGGTGTCGCGGCTTGTTTCAATCTGCAACAGCCTGCGCGATTTTGTGAAAGTCTATGAAAACCTTAAATCCGATTCTCATGTGTATCACGCGGTGGGGATTTCCCCTTCGGAAGTACAGAACCCGGGTAAAAATTGGATCCAAACCATAGAACAAAGCGCGCAGCTTCCCAGAGTGGTGGCTGTGGGGGAAATCGGTCTGGACTATTACCGCAAATTCGGGGACAAAAAATCCCAAATCGAGCTTTTTATCACCCAGCTCGATCTGGCGGCCAAACTCAATATGCCCGTAATTATTCATAACCGCGATGCCGGGCATGATATATTGGATATACTGAAAGACAAACTGCCCCCCAAAGGCGGAATCCTCCACTGCTACTCTGAAGACGCGGATTACGCAAAGCGGGCGCTCAAACTGAACCTCTATTTCTCCTTTGCCGGAAACCTCACCTACCGGAACGCCCGGAACCTCCACGAAACAATCGGCGCCGTCCCCCTTGACCGGATACTCATCGAGTCCGAAAGCCCCTTCATGGTTCCCGCCGAATACCGGGGCAAGCGGAATATGCCCAAATACCTGCCGGTTACGGCCCGCTGTATGGGCGCCATGCTGGGTATGGAGGACGGGGAGCTTGCGGAGGCGCTCTGGCAGAACGCCAACCGCTTCTTCGGCCTTCCCGGCCAGTGAGCGCGCTCCCGCCCCTCGCCATAGGGCCCCTCACGGTTCCGGGGGGCCTGTTTCTCGCGCCTATGGCGGGCTATACGGACAGGGCGTTCCGCTCCCTCTGCGTTGAACAGGGGGCGGACCTTACCTATACGGAGCTGGTGTCCGCTTTGGCGCTGGTTCGCGGCGGGGCCCGGGACGGGCTGCTGCGCCCTGCGGATAACGAGGAGCGCTACGGCATCCAGCTCTTCGGCGCTGACCCGCCGGCGCTCTCTCAGGCTGTCGCGCTGGCTGGCGCCTACAAGCCCGGCGTGATTGACCTTAACGCGGGCTGCCCGGTTCCCAAAGTGGTAAAAAGCGGCGCCGGCGCGGCGCTTATGAAAAACCCCGGGCTTCTGGGGCGGGCGGTGGAAGCTATGGTCAAAGCTTCCCAAGAGCGCGCCGGGGGCGCGCCGGTAACGGTTAAAATGCGTTCCGGCTGGGACGGGGAATCAGTGAATTACCGGGAATGCGCCGGCGCTGCGCAGGAAGCAGGGGCCGCGCTGGTGTGCCTTCACCCCCGAAGCCGGGCCCAGGGCTACGGCGGGAAGAGCGCCTGGCCCCACATTCAGGATTTGGCCTCCCGCCTTCGTATTCCGGTTGCCGGTTCCGGCGACGTGTTTACGCCGGAAGACGCCTTGCGGATGGTACAGGAGACGGGCTGCGCGGCGGTGATGTTTGCCCGGGGCGCCCTGGGCAACCCGTTTATTTTCTCCCAGGCCCGCTCGCTTTTTCTAACCGGCAGGTATACCGCGCCGCCGATCGAGGCGCGCCTTGGGGCGGGGCTGCGGCACCTCCGCCTGCTGGCCGCTGATATTGGGGAAAAGCATGCGTGCCTTGAGATGCGTAAGCACTTCTGCGCGTATACCCGTGGCATTGCAGGGGGCGCGGCGCTCCGCAGCAAACTGGTACGCGCCGAGACCATCGAGGCATACGAAGCCCTGCTCACCCTGCCTCCCTGCGGGGGCGCAGAGGGTTGAAACAGCCGCAGGGTGGTGGTATGCTGGAGTGGGAGCATAGTACGCATGTATAACTCGGATATAGGACTTATCGGCCTCGGCGTCATGGGGGAAAACCTTGCGCTTAATATGGCGGGCAAGGGATTCAGCGTGGCGGTGTATAACCGTACCCGCTCAAAAACAGACCGCTTCATACAAGGCCGCGGCGCAGGGAAAGCAATACAGGGCTGCCCGGACATGGCCTCGTTTGCCGGTTCCCTGAAAAAACCCCGCAAAGCCCTGCTCATGGTGCAGGCCGGAGCCGGCGTTGACCACACCATCGAAGGGCTTCTTTCGGTCTTTGAGGCCGGGGACATTATCATCGACGGGGGCAACTCGCACTATAAGGACACCATAAGAAGAACCGCGTATGTAGAATCAAAGGGCCTCTGGTATGTGGGGGCCGGCGTGTCCGGCGGCGAAGAAGGGGCGCTCACCGGCCCGTCGCTCATGCCGGGGGGCTCGTTTCAGGCTTGGGGCGCCATAAAGCCCCTGTTTCAGGCCATTGCCGCCAAGGCCGGAGGGAATACCCCCTGCTGCGCCTGGATAGGGGAGAACGGCGCGGGCCATTTCGTGAAAATGGTGCATAACGGCATCGAGTACGGCGACATGGCGCTCATCTGCGAAGCCTACGCCATGTTAAAGCACATAGCCGGCCTGTCCTATGATAAGATGGCCTGGGTGTTTGAACAATGGAACAAGGGGCCGCTTAACAGCTATCTTATCGGGATTACCGCTGATATTCTGCGTTTTAAGGATCAGGACGGCCAGCCGCTGGCGGAAAAGATACTGGATACCGCCGGCCAGAAGGGAACCGGAACATGGGCCGGCATGGCCGCGCTGGAGCTTGGGGCGCCGCTCACCCTCACCGCCGAAGCCGTGTTCAGCCGCTGCCTTTCGGCGGCCAAAGCCGAGCGGGTCCGGTGCTCCAAGATTTTCACAGGCCCGAAAATCGAAAAGCCCCGGAATATAACGGCGTTTACCGGCGACCTTGAGCAGGCGCTGTACGCGGCCAAAGCGGTGTCTTATGCCCAGGGCTATCTGCTTATGCGGGAGGCCGCCCGCGAATACAAGTGGCAGCTCGATTACGGCGGCATCGCCCTCATCTGGCGGGAAGGCTGCATCATCCGCTCGGTGTTTCTGGAAAAGATAAAAGAAGCTTTTGATAAGAATCCGGATCTTGAAAACCTGCTTTTGGCGCCGTTTTTTACCTCCGCAGTGGAGAAAGCCCAAGGCTCATGGCGCCGGATTACCGCAGCAGCCGCGGTAAACGGGGTGCCGGCGCCGTCTTTCGCAAGCGCCCTTGCGTACTTTGACGGCTGCCGCAGCGAGCGGCTTCCGGCGAACCTGCTCCAGGCCCAGCGGGACTGCTTCGGCGCCCACACCTACGAGCGGCTTGATAAGCCCAGAGGGGATTTTTTTCATACCAACTGGCTCGGAGGCGGCCTCTAGGGAGCGGCGCTGTCTTTGGCGCGGCGAAGTTCCTCCCGCACTTTGTCCTGATCGCCCTGCCCCTGAGCCACGATACGGGACACCCGGTCATAGCCCAACGCCGGCACAAAGGCGCTGGCAAAGGCTGCGGAGCTTTCAAGGAGCGCGGCGCACCGTTTGGGGTCTGCTTCAAGGGTTTCAACGCATTTAACCCGCAAGAGATGCACCCCCCGCTCAAGGAGACCGAGGCTTTCAAGGAGCGCGTCCGCAATAAGGGGGGTGAAGGGGTTAAGCTCGAACTCGCCGGCAGACGCGGCCATCGTGAGGGCGTAATCATTGGCCTGGGCTTTTATAGCGATTTGTATGACCATTTCAGGGATAACCGGATTTACTTTTCCCGGCATAATCGTGCTTCCCATCTGGAGGGGCGCAAGGCGTATCTCCCCTAAGCCGCCATGAGGGCCTGAGTTCATAAGGCGGAGGTCTCCTGCGATTTTCATAAGGTTCACCGCAAGGGCTTTGAGCAGGCCCGACACTTCCACAAACACGTCGTTATTTTGCGTTATATCCATCGGGTATTCAGACGCCGCAAGGCCCATGCCGGTAAGTTCCCGCAGGGTTTCGATAACCAGATACCGGTACTTCCGTTCGGCGTTGCCTGAAAGCCCCACAGCGGTCCCCCCGATGTTTACCTGGCGGAGGCGCTCTTCGATTTTATAAAGCCGCCACCTGTCCCGGGCAACGGCTTGGGCAAAGGCGCCGAATGCCGAACCAAGGGTTATAGGCACCGCGTCCATTAACTCAGTGCGCCCCAGCTTTTTCACAGCGTCAAACTCGTTCTCCCGCTTTTGCAGCGCCTCTTGCAGTTTCGCGCACTGGCCGCTTAAATCCCGCAGGAGCGACACCGCCGCGATACGCAGCGCCGTGGGGTACACGTCGTTGGTTGACTGCCCCCGGTTTACATGGTCTAACGGGTGGATAAGGTGGTACGCGCCGGCTGGTTCCCCCATGATGTTGAGCGCCATATTCGCCAGCACCTCATTGACGTTCATGTTGGTAGACGTACCGGCGCCGCCCTGGAGCGCGTCAACGATGAACATATCCGCCGCCTCTCCTGCAAGGAGCCGGTCGCAGGCCGAAGCAATCGCCCGGTAGCGGCCTTTGCCCGCCTCTTCTTCAAGCCGCTCATAGGTCAGCGCCGCGGCTTTCTTCACCAGAACCATTGCCCGTAAAAGGCGCGGGTTGGTATTCCGGTAGCCGAGGGAAAAGTTTTCCCGCGCCCGAACGCTCTGGATGCCGTACAGCGCGGTTTCAGGAAGCGTTACCTCCCCCAGAAAGTCATGCTCGGTGCGGGTCATAGGCTGTCTGCCTCCGTCATTTCCGCAAGAATATGGGGGAATATGCTGACCCCGCGTTTGAGTATCCCCTGTATATGGGCGATGATGGTGCCGTAGTTGGTGAACGCCACCCCCTGATCCAAGGCGCACTTCTGGCGGTACGCCATTTCCCGCTCGTTCACCATACAGCTTCCGCAGTGGGCGATGAGGCGGTACGGGGACAGGTCGTCGGGAAATTCCGCGCCGGAGGTAAAGGCGAAGCCGAGCTGTTTGCCGGTGAAGTTCTTAATCCAGCGGGGTATCTTGACCGTGCCGATGTCGTCGCACTGGCGGTGGTGGGTACAGCCTTCGGCAACCAGAATCCGGTCCCCGTCTTGCAGGCGTTCAAGGGCTTTGACCCCCTGCACCGCTTGGAGCAGGAAGCCCTTGTAGCGGGCGAACAGGATAGAAAAAGAGGTGAGGGGAATATCCTGCGGCGTGTCCGCCGAGACTTTGGCGAAGACTTGGCTGTCGGTGATAACGAGCCGGGGCTTTTTTCCCAGACACGCAAGGACGTCTTTAAGCTCGTATTCTTTTACCACCACCGCGGCGGCGTCGGCTTCGAGGATGTCCCGGATGGTCTGCTGCTGGGGCAGAATAAGCCTGCCCTTAGGCGCCGCTTTGTCAATAGGCACCACCAGCACGACCAGATCCGACGGGTGTATCAGGTCCCCCACAATGCGGAGTTTCGGTTCTCCGCTTACCGCAAGGCCCGCGATTTTCTCTTTCAGGTTTTCGATATTGGTGTTATTTTTGGCGCTCACATAGATTTCGCGGGAGTCCGCCGGCAGCGGCGCTGCGGGGAGGAGGTCGGCCTTGTTATACACCACCGCGTAATTGACGTTTTTTTCTTTAAATATCTCGATAAGCCCGTTGTCCGCTTCGGTTTTGCCCGCTGCCGCGTCCACCACAAGGACCGCCACGTCGGTTTTGTTCAAGACCTGTTTTGCCTTGCGGACCCGTTTTTCCCCTAGTTCCCCTTCGTCGTCGATACCCGGTGTATCAATGATAAGCACCGGCCCCAGGGGTAGAAGTTCCATGGCTTTATACACCGGGTCTGTGGTGGTACCCTTCACATCCGAAACAATAACGAGGTCTTGACCGGTAACCGCGTTGACCAAGCTGGATTTTCCCGCGTTCCTGCGCCCGAAAAATCCGATATGCGCCCGCTCAGACGAGGGCGTTTCATTTAATCCCATACGGCTAAGTATAACACGCCCCCTGTTCCCGCGCAAACCGCCGGTTAAACAGCCGGCGTTACCAAGACTTAACTACCGGCGGCTTGGTGACCGCGGTGGTTTTGCCTGACAGCTCGATGAGAAAAAAGCCGGATTTCAGCGTGTAGTCCCGGGCCTGTTTACTTATGATCATGCCGGCCAGGGCGCCTTGATAGCGCCGCGCGTCCCCAAGGCGGTCTGCCCATTCCCGCAGAAACGCCATCCGGGCGTTATGGGCTTTAATATCTTTGACCGTGAGGGTGGCTTTCGCTTCAACCGCTATAACCGTATCCTTGTCCTCAAGCTGTATATCCACTTCAGCGCCGATTTCTCCGTTTTCCCTCGCATAGTCAACCCGCTGGCCTATTTGGGTAAAGGCATACCCCAGACCGTTAAAATTTTCCACCAGGCCGGCTTTTATAATATGTTCCACCAGCTTACCCATTTTGTTGTCCCATTCCCCAAGGGCCTTCCGCATCTTTTTATACCCATCCTCGATTTTCTCCCCCAGTTCTTTATTCCGCCGGTCCGCCTCTTCCACCATTTCTTTATGCCGCAGGTCCGCCTGTTCCGCAAGTTCATTAAACCGCCGGTCGGTCTCCTGCTGCCGCAGGTCCGCCTGTTCTGCAAGCCTCTTTTGCTCCTCTGACAGTTCTTTATGCCGCAGGTCCGCCTGTTCTGCAAGTTCTTTGAGCCGCCGGTCGGTCTCTTCCCGCAGTTCCTTGTTCCACCGGTCCGCCTCTTCCGCAAGTTCCTTGAACCGCCGGTCGGTCTCTTCCCGCAGTTCCTGGTTCCACCGGTTGGTCTCTTCCCGTAGTTCCTTGTTCCACCGGTCGGTCTCTTCCCGCAGTTCCTGGTTCCGCTGGTCTGCCTGTTCCGCAAGTTCTTTGTTCCGCCGGTCCGCCTCTTCCGCAAGTTCCTTGAGCCGCCGGTCGGTCTCCTGCTGCTGCCGGGCGTTTTCCTGCAATGCGGCCCAGACGTGTTCAAAGGTCAGCCCCATGATTGGTTCAGCCATAATCTTCCTCCATTGTTTCCTCCATGTTTCTTGTTGAGTATACGCGATATGCGCCGGCGGGTCAGCGGCGGCGGGTCAGGGGGCGCAGATACCGCGCTTCGCCTTCAAAGTTTCCCCTGATAGCGGCCAGTTCTTCTTTGACGGCGCCCATACTCCCTTCAAGCCTTTCCATCCGCGCGTCTATACGCGCTTCGTGTTTGTCCATCCGCGTTTCGAGCTTGTCGATACGCTCATCCATCCGCGCTTCAAGTTTGTCCATGCGCGCGTCTGTGTCGGCTTTCATCTGGGTTAACTGCGCGTGTATCGCGCTTTCGTGTTTGTCCATGCGCTCGTCCATCCGCGTTTCGAGCTTGTCTATGCGCTCATCCATCTTGGCTTCGAGTTTGTCCATCCGCGCGTCTGTGTCGGCTTTCATCTGGTTTAGCCGCTGGTCTATCGCGCTTTCGTGCTTCTCCATGCGCTCATCCATCCGCGTTTCGAGCTTGTCTATGCGCTCGTCCATCCGCGTTTCGAGTTTGTCCATGCGCTCGTCTGTGTCGGCTTTCATTTGGTTTAGCCGCTCGTCCATCCGCGTTTCGAGCTTGTCTATGCGCTCGTCCATCCGCGCTTCGAGTTTGTCGATACGCTCATCCATCTTGGCTTCGAGTTTGTCCATGCGCGCGTCTGTGTCGGCTTTCATTTGGTTTAGCCGCTCGTCTATCGCGCTTTCGTGCTTATCCATCCGCGCGTCTGTGTCGGCTTTCATTTGGTTTAGCCGCTCGTCCATCGCGCTTTCGTGCTTGTCCATGCGCTCGTCCATCCGCGTTTCGTGTTTATCCATACGCGCGTCTGTGTCGGCTTTCATCTGCTTGAACCGCTCGTCCATATTTATTTCGAGTTTGTCGATGCGCTCGTTTACCGCTTTGGTGATGGTTTCGTGTATGGTTTGCTGTACCGCCCCGATAAATAATGCTTTTAGGCCCATATTTTTTCCTCCATTGTTCCCTCCATTGTTTCCTCCATGTTTCTTGCTGCGTCTGTGTTGAGTATACGCGATATGCGCCGGCGTGTCAGGGGCGCGGCGGCAGGGCGGGGACAGAAAGGGCCTCCCACGGGGAGGCCCTAAAAAAATACGCCTGAGGCTTAGGATGGGTTAGAAAGCGTAGCCGAACAGGATGGGGATCGAGAGGATGCCGTTCTGCTTAACGTTTTCAGGATTTTCGGTGGCAACTTTGTAGGCCACGCCGCCGCGGATAGAGCCGTTGCCGATGGCTTTCTGGATCCAGAGCCCGAAGCCCACATCAATGCCGCCCTTCGCTTCCGTTTCCGTAGTACCGGCACCAGTCTTTACTTTTGCTTTACCATCTCCATTAACGCCGAGGCCGAAGTCAAGGCCGATAGTGGCAAAGCCTAAGTCATAAGAGGGCCACAGGTGGAAGTTCAGCCAGAAGGGATAGTCAATATTTACCTCTAAACCGGCGTTGTCGTATTTATAATTCTCTAAAAAGCCCACGTCGATACGGGCGTTAATCCCGATGGCGCCCATAGTGTACCCCGCGCCCAGGGCGATCTGCATCCCCTTCCAGAAGGTGCCTTTGGCTCCGGTCATAGTATACTCGTGATCAGTTTCAGACCAGGCATCAGTAACGGTATCACCAATGGGGATCCAGAACTTGAGGCCGAAGTCAATCACCAGGTTTTCCATGCCCGTATAGGCAAAGGCCGCTTCAATGCGGGGAGCGTTGTTAAAAACAGGCGGTGTTTGTGATGCTGCAATAAAGTCTGTGCCGTCCCCGTTGGCGCCGACGAACTGGGCCCGGACAAGGCCGATGCCGCTGAGTTCATAGCCCACCGCAACCTGAGTGCGCTCATAGACCCGCAAGGCGCGATACTTGTCGTCGCCGGCGTTAGTAACAGGAACGGTATCGCCGTTTAAGTCCGGAGCGCCGGAGGTGTAATTCGGGGTGTCGCCCACAAGCGGGGAGAAGTCAGGCACATGGACGCCGATAAAGAGGCCCTCAAGGGGCTTTATGCTCACCAGCACCCCTGCGTCGCCCTTGAAGCGGGTGAAGATGGCGTCTTTGCCCTTCATGCCTACGGTGAAATTGTGCCAGTCGTCGTCCCCCACTTTGCCCCGCAGGATGTCTTCGTTGAACCGGCCCACGTCAAACTTGAGTTGGGGAAGGGGCTGCCACCACAGGCCGAGGAAATCCCCTACCGTAAACTTCTCAAAGACGCCTGCGTCGCCTCGCAAGAAGTCAAGATGCGCCCTGAAGCCGATTTTGTCCTCAAAGTTGCCTTTCACGTCGAGCCGCACTAAAGGGACGTTCCCGTCAGCCCAGCCGCCCAAGCCGGCGCCCACATAGGGGTCGTCCCTGTCTGGATTATGCACAATCTGAAGCGGGACGAGCGCCGCATACGCTTCCGCGTTAATCGTAACCCCTGATTTCGCCTCTTCCTGAGCGAACGCAAGGGTTCCACACACTACACCGAGTACAATAGAAAAAGTCAACAGCTTTTTCATACAGTTCCTCCTTACAATTCCGGAAAGGAACGGCCAACGGCCGCGCAATCCTCTCCTTCTTTATAAAAAATAAAATATATAAAACAGGGGCCGCCTGCCCGCCCGCGGACAAACCCCGCCCCACGTTTTATCCTGCCCTGACGCCTCCGGCGGATAATAAAAAACGCCGCTCCTTTAGCGGTTTTTTCATGCCTTCAAACACGGAGAACATATTCTAAACAATAACAACAAATCTGTCTCCTGTCAACCTGCGCGTCAAAAAAAACCGTCCTGCC
>JAITHF010000044.1 GCA_031280115.1 Spirochaetaceae bacterium
GAGGAGGCGTATGCCCGGCAGGAAGGGGTCTGCCCGCTCTGTAAAAGACAGGTTGAGTACGATGAGATGGAAGGGGACCACAGAAAGCCGTGGCGCGACGGCGGGAAAACAACCGCGGACAACTGCCGGATGCTCTGTAAACCCTGCAACCGCCGCAAAGCGGGGAAATAACGGGTTCGGAGGGGCGTTTTGTTGGAACCAACCGAACTTTTGTTGGATCCAACCGAACTCTTGTTGGAACCAACCGAACCTATCCTGCCCCCGCATAAATCATTATTCTACAACGCATTATCGGCGCTACCGCGCCTCTTTGGGAAGAGAACTTGGAGGGTCATAGACCCTCCAAACCACCCATAAAGGCTACCTGCGTTGCGCCCATACGATAGCGAAGCGCGGTGAGGCGTTGCTTCTGGGTTGTGACTAAAATTGCGAACCCTATCGCTACAGGAAGCACGTGAAACAGCCTCCGGCTGCCCTATGGGGGGTTGCGGGGAGGGCGCGTTTTAGGATACCCTTTGAGCCAATGAAAACAATCGTCGGTATCCCCGCGTCCCCGGGTATTGTGGTTGCCAAAACATTCTTGTATATGGAAGAATCCCTCCATGAAATTCCCCATTATACTATACAAAAAAACGCCACCCAATCCGAATGGGAACGTTTTCTCAAAGCCCGGGAAGAAGCCGTCTTTGACCTGCGCGCGCTGTGCCGCCAGACGTATCAGGAAATACCCGAAGATCAAGCCGGTATTCTTGACGCCCATATTTTGATGCTTGAAGACCCGGACTTCCACGATCAAATCGAAGCGCGGCTGAACACAAACCTTGAGAATATCGAATGGGCGGTCTTCGCGGTCTCCCATGACATAAAAGACCGCATCCTCGCCTCTTCTGATCCCTATCTTAGGGAACGGGCGGCGGATGTTTCCGACGTGGCCTCAAGGCTTATACGCAAACTCCTCTCGGTCAAAAGAGTCTCCCTTGCGGACCTTGAGTCCGACGTCATTCTGGTAAGCCATGACCTGCTCCCCTCTGACGTGCTTGCGATGAATAAAAAACGGGTCAAGGGTATCGTGACGGACTCAGGAAGCCGCACGTCCCATACGGCTATTCTGGCCAGAGCCTTCGACATACCCGCGGTGCTGGGGCTTTCCTCTATCACCCGCGAGATAAAAGAGGGGGAAACACTGGTGGTAAACGGCGTGTCCGGCGAAGTTATCGTCAACCCAAGCAAAGCAGCCCTGGCGCACTACCGGAAAGCCGCGTCCCGGCACCGGCGGAACGCCAGCCTTTTGCGGGGCCTGCGGGACCTGCCGGCAGAGACCCTTGACGGAAGGCGGGTTTCCCTCAAGGCCAATATCGAGGTGCCGGAAGAAGTGCTGCCGGCGCTCCGCTGCGGCGCCGAGGGAATCGGCCTGTACCGCTCGGAGTTTCTCTTTCTTACCCCCGGGCAGATAACCGGAGAGGAAGAGCAGTACCAGGCGTACCGCCGGGTCCTGCGGGGTATGGGGAACCTGCCTGTAACCATAAGGACCCTGGATATTGGCGGGGATAAACTCCTGCCTGAACCCCCGTTTTTCGATGAAAAAAACCCGCTCCTCGGATGGCGCGCCATAAGGCTGTCCCTTGCCCGTCCAGAGCTGTTTAAGACCCAGCTGCGGGCGCTCTTACGCGCCGCGGCGGAGGGAAACCTGAGCGTCATGTTCCCTATGATTTCAGGGCTTGAAGAGTTTGAGCAGGCTCTGGCTATTCTTGACGAAGCAAAATCAGAGTGCCGGCAGCAGGGGCAGATTTACGCCGAATCCTTTGCAGTAGGCGCCATGATCGAGATTCCCGCGGCAGCTATGATAGCGGATATTCTTGCGGAGCGGGCGGATTTCTTTTCTATCGGCACCAACGACCTTATCCAGTATACCCTTGCGGTGGACCGGGGGAACGAAAAGGTCGGCCACCTTGCCCAGCCGTCCCATCCTGCGGTTTTGCGGCTGCTCAAGCGGATTATCGACTGCGCCCACGGCCAGGGGATTCCTGCGGCCATGTGCGGGGAGCTTGCCGGGGACCCGTCGGCAACGGCGCTCCTTTTAGGGCTGGGGCTTGACGAATTCAGTATGACCGCCCAGTCCATTCCAGCGGTGAAACAGATTATCCGTAAGGTAGACATGGAATCCTGCCGCTCATTAACCAAAGAGGCCCTGGCATGCGCCTCTTCCCAGCAAGTCTCGCTCCTTATCGAAACGTGGATGGCGGACCATTTCCCCCAGGGCTACTTTAACCCGTCCGCTGCGGAGCGGCTTTTAACTTTTTAACCGCCAAAAAGGGCCGGGCCGTCTTGCTATACGGTAAACAATAAGGTATGCTGTTACGATAGGATAACATACTATGGTATTTTTTTTGAACATAGCAGGTCATGGGCGTTCCCATGAGCCTTCGCGCCGGCCCCGGGCCGCGGCGCTTGAACGCGCTCAGGCGGCTGTATGGGGATAAAAGTTTCCGCCTCCCCAAGCGGGGACCTTAAAAAACTTATACAGGAGATTGACCAGCCCCGTATAAAGGCGGTGGTGTATTTTTTCTCCATAGAATTTGAACGCTTTGAGCCGCACAAGGCGTTGAAACGGGCCTTTCCCCAGGCCGCCTGTATTGGGATGTCCATGTCAGGCGGCTGGTGCACCGCAGGCGCGGTGGAAAAGGGGCTGGTTGCCATGTCTTTTTCAGAAGACGAAGTGGAAGCGGTGTTTACGTCCCTGAAAGAGAACGCCGCCTCTGATTCAGCGGGCGCCGCTAAAGACGTGATAGCGGACCTGAAACGCAAACTAGGCCGGGGGCCTATCAACCCTAACGCCTATCTGGGCATTGTCCTCTTTTCTTTTCCCTGCCGAGGGGAAGAAATAATGAAGGCATTTACCACGGAAAAGGATCTTAACCTGCCTTTTATAGGCGGGGTTGCCGGGGATGAGCTTACCTTTACCAAGACGTTAGTGGCGGTAGACGAAAAGCAGTCAGCAGAAGGGCTGGGGGTTATGGTCCTGAAGATGAAGATACCTTTTTTCTGCAACCATTACGTCCACTGCGTGCCTACCAACACGGCGGTTACGATCACAAAAGCCGATACCGTAACCCGGACGGTCTGGGAAATAGACGGGCAGGGCGCGGCGCCCTACTACGCGAAACTTATCGGCCTTCCCAACGTGGAGACCCTGAAGCCGGGGGACTTCGCCGCCCATCCTATGGGGATTGTGGTGGGGGATCAGGTGTATGTACGCAGCATAAACACCCTTGCTGAGGGGAACATCGGCCTTGCCTGCGCCTGCGAGCTTGAGCCGCATACGAAAGTGCACATCCTCAAGCTCGGGGACATCATCGACAACGCCCGCAAAGCGGTGCTGGACGCGGGGTCTTTTACGCCGAACCTCCAGGGGGCCATCCTTTTCAACTGTGTGGGGCGGTACCTTGAACTAAAGCAGCTGGGAAAAACCGCTGTTTTTAACGACGCGTTTAAGCAGCTCAGCTTTATCGGGTGCAATACCTATGGGGAAGAGCTTTTTACCCATCATAACCAGACCCTTACAGCGGTCTTTTTCGGGAGGTAGCCTATGCGGGACAAAGACACTTTTACGCTCAAAGTGAAGCGCCTTTTTCATTATATAAACACGAAATTTAACACCATACTTTTTGAAAGCGTCTCCCGCTGCGAGCTTATCAACGCCACCACCGTTTATCTCAACGAGACCTTTACCCGTGTTTCTGAAGTGATGAAGAAAATTCAGGTTTCTTTTCATGAGAGCACCAAGTTCTTCATGGCCGCCTTCAAGGAAAACCGCAGTTATATCGGCACGGTAAACCATAATTTCCGGGCTATTGACGAGCGGTTTGAGAAGGCTTTCGGCATCGCTGACGAACTCAACCGCATTGCCCGCATTACCGAAGACAATATGAAGGTCATCCATAATATCACTGAAATAACCAACGTCCTTGCCCTTAACGCCTCGATTGAGGCGGCAAGAGCGGGCAATTCAGGCAGAGGGTTCGCGGTGGTGGCCCAGGAGATCCGCAAGCACGCGGTTAAGACCAAAGACGCCGTCGAGTCTATCTCCACGAATATCACAAGTCTGGCGGGCTATATCAGCGACTTGTCCGAAGAGATGAACGGGATGAAGCATGAGGTCAAAGAGGGGCGGGTTTTTATGGATAAACTGGTCGCGGTGGGTGAAAAAGAGCAGCGCACCCTTGACGCGGTGGATACGGATATTGTTTCTCTTGACTCGGTCTTTAAGGAGTATGGCGCGATACAGATAACCTTAGCCGCGATGATCGAACAATCGGAGGCCTGTAAAGAAGACATCAAGGCCATGCTGAACTCTTTCCACGACAACATAGATAAAATTGAAAAGATAGATGATTTCTATAAAGCCTAACCCCCGCAGGGGGGGATTCACGTGCTTCCTGCGGCG
>JAITHF010000143.1 GCA_031280115.1 Spirochaetaceae bacterium
TTTATACATTTCTGACCTAGGTTTATACATTTCTGACTCAAGGAAAGCCTTCTTTGAGCCGGATTTTCCCGCTCCGGCGGCGCTTCAAACCAGCGGCGCCGCGCTTTTTACGGTCTCTACCCCGCCTTTAAGACGGGTGCATATATTTTTAAAGACCGATATTTCAAGTCCCTGCCCCTTCTCGAAGAGAATTTGGGGGGCTTTTTTACCGGCGCTTCATGGTTTGCGGCTCATAGCGCAAACTACGACTGCTAAAACAGCCGGAGGCTGCCGGCACTTCATGTTTCGCGTATTCTTTTGCGAACTTCGCGTAAGGGAACAGCCTCCGGCTGCCCCCAAACCCCCAACCAAAGGCGTCATGCTTCGCGCCCTTTCGCCATCGACGTCCGCTGAGGCGCATCCTTCAGGGTTGTGACTAAAATCGCAAACCCTCTCACTGCGAGAAGCACGTGAAACCCCCGCAGGGGGCGCAGGGGGTTGCGCGAATGTATTATTCAAGGCATAGTAGAAGTACCCATGACAACAAATCAGGAAGACGCCCTCTATGAATTTCTTGAAAACCGCGTTGAGCCTTTTACGCCGGAAGACGCGGTTGCGTATATCCGCAAACAGTACAGCCCCAGAACCGGGCGGCTGGCCGCTGAAATCTCGGCGCTGCTGGATTCCCGCAACATCGCCTTTCCCTTGGACGATAGGAAATGGCTTACCAGACGGGGGTGTTTCCAAAGCGCCGTCTTTGCCATAACCCCCTCGCGCCTTGAACTCCTTAACGGCATCCTTATTCCCGGGCACCGGTGCCTGCCCTTTGTAAACCCCGGCATCCTCCCTAAAGATTTCCTCTTTTTCTGGGATGATACCTGTGTGGGAACCACCGTTATAGAAGGCGCGCCGGAAGAGTTTTACCCCTATTATACCCTGTACGGGGAAGAGTACGCCCCTCAATACATAGCCCGGGACAATCCGGAGAACGAGGCGGCGTTTAACTGCGACCCCTATGAAGACCCGCCGGAGGTTTCGATACAAGCCCTTGATATGCGGGAAGTGTACCGGAAAACCGGCTTTGTCCCCGGGGACCGGTTCGAGGCGAGCGTTATCGACTGGAGGGAAGGCCACTTCCTCCTCCAGCGCGCGGCAAAGGACGCCTGGCCTGCGGAAGCCCTGCAAGAATGGAAAGACGCCGCGGAGAAAGGGTTCTACTGTTCCTTTGAGTTCTTAGGCCCTGCCGGATCCACAGAGGATCAGATAACCTACGCCTGCTGGTACGGCGGGGACCGGATGCGCCAGGCCCCGGCCTATTCCCTTGAAGAGTTTCTGTACCGGAAGACCCACCGGATTGAAACCGCCTCTTACGGCATTGAAAGCCGCTTCTGGTACGCCGGAAAAGAGATACCAGACCGGCGGGAAATAGAAAAGAGCGCTATTATACCGGACAGAACCCTGGTGGAAGATATTCTCTTTAAGAAAAACATCTCTATTTCCGAGTTCGTGGTGAACGCCTATATCAGGGACGCCCTGTTCCGGGGGGACCTGGATGTTTCCCATGTTATTGAGCGGGTGGTGCCGCTGTCGATCGACATAAGCGACGCTGAATGGGAGTTCATCTCAGGCTATGCCGCCAAAACCCTGGCCCATCTGCGCGGCCAGTACACCTCGTTCTCGGATCAAAAGGTCGGCCCCATCCGCCAGCGGGTCGGCGAACTGCACACGGCGGTTATTGACCTTGCAGCCCGCCTCAAGCGGGGGAGCATCGATTCGTCATGGCTCCCGAAACATACCTTTATTATCCTCTCCCAAATCCAAACCCACGCGGCGCACGTGCTTGAAGACCTTGACACTGATGAAATCTTGCCGGATCAGGACCTTGAAACCCTGGACAATTCGGTGGACAGCATGATCGATACCTATGAGGACATAAAGGATATGATAAACGAGGCGCTTGATGCGTACCGGCGGAGCAACCTTTCCCTGGTAAAGCCCTGCTCCAACGCGGCTGAACAGGGGCGTATCCTCCAGATAAGCATCGGCGGGACCGATATATGGCGCCGCGTGGTGGTTCCTGAAACGTGCAGGCTTGAAAACCTGCACTGGATCATCCAGCGGGCGTTTGACTGGTCCGGCGCCGGCAGTTTCCGCTTTCTTACCGAGAGCCCCCCGCTTGAGCGGGAAGAAAAGCCGAAACACACGGTTATCATCCCTATTTCCCAATTCAGGAACAAGGCTAAGCCCCCGGCCAAAGCGGACCGGGAGCTTAATACCCGCCTTCCCCTTGGGGACTTGGGGCTACAGGGTATTATGGAGCTTTCCTACGAATACGGCGCCGCGTGGCTTGTGAAACTCCTCCTTATGACCAGGCTCGACCTTGATAAGGATACGCCGGTCTGCTGTATTGCCGGCGCCGGTTCTGCGCCGCCTGAACACCTTGACGGGCCTGTGGCGCTGCGGCGGTACCTTTCGCTTCTTGAATGCGGGACTCAGGAAGAGCGGAAAGGGGCGCAAGACCTCTTGGGGGCTGGCTTTAATCAGGAGCATTTTGACCTTGAAGCGTGCAACCAGCGCCTTAAAGATGTCCGGCTGTAGCACTTTGGATAGATAGGAGGATGTTTTTATGCAAGAGGCATCTGCCGGCCTGCGCCGGCTGTTTGAGCGCGGCGGGATGGTGCGGCGCCTTAAAGCCGCCACGCCCAAGGAGGCGGTAACTCGTTTCATCAGGGCCATAACAGCGCCCCTTGCCATAAGCCGGGACGCGCTTATAACCGCGGCGCTTGAGCGGGAGGACCTTATGCCGACCAGCGCGGGCCGGGGCGTCGCCCTCCCGCACCCGCGCTCGCCGCTCATCACGGACCTGCAAGAGCAGTTTGCGGCAGTCGGGTTTCTGGAGGCGCCGGTGGACTGGCAGGCGCTTGACAGGGAGCCTGTGCACACCATGTTTCTTATCGTGTCCGCCTCGGCCCGGGAACACCTTGCAATTCTTTCGCGCCTGCATTTCTTCTGCCAGCAAGAGCCGTTTCAGCGCCTCCTGCGGGAGCGCGCCTGCTTGGAGGGCCTGATACGGGCGTTAGAGGAGGGGGAGCGCTCATGGAACGAGAAAACCTGACCCTTGAGGCGCGCAAAGAGCGGGCGGTGAAGACGCTCTCTGAAGCGTTTTCCCGCAGCGCTCTGGGGCTTGACGAGTACGAGCGGCTGACGGCGTACATAAGCCGGCTTGAGAGCGATAGGGAGATGGCTGTGGTGGAGAAGGTGGTGGAGGACACGGTGTTATACGCGGACGGCCCGGAGGTTTCCCGCGCCGCCGGGGCGGGGCTGACGCTCCTCTCGGCGCGGACCGTTTCCGCAGATGCGCCGGCCCTTAAAAAGCGCCGGCTGTTTCTCAATGTGCTGGGGAATACGACGATTATCATTCGTCCCGGGGACCTGCCCAAAGGCCGGACCGTGCTGAGGGTGGCGGCGGTGCTGGGGATAACCACGATTATTGTGCCTCCAGAGGTGCGGATAACCATTGAGGCAGCGTCGTTTCTGGGGGGTATTTTCCTGTGCCCCGGGGCGGGCGAGGCGGCGCGGCCTGATTCGCCTGAGCTTGTGGTTACAGGCGGCGCCTACGGCGGAAACATCAGCATCCGCAGCCAAAGGCTGCCCCCGTAGGGGGATTCACGTGCTTCCTGTTGCGAGAGGGTTTGGGGGTTTAGTCACAACCCCGAAGCAGCGCCTCATCGCGCTTTGATGGCGTTAGTAGCGCTGCACACGTCGCACTGGTTGGGGGTTTGGGGGAACTGGTTCCCCCCAAATCTCTTTAAAAAGCGCACGCGAAGCGCAGCGCCGTAAAAAAAGCCCACCAAAAAGCCTGCGGAGGGCGCGGGAGGGGCAGGCTCACCAGGCAGGCCGGAGCATACAGCACTATCCCGCAGCAAACCGTATACTATGCTTGAATATACCAACAAACCGCAGACAAAAAAGTCTGGATTTGACTCAAATCTTTCTAAATCTGAGTCA
>JAITHF010000172.1 GCA_031280115.1 Spirochaetaceae bacterium
GCAAACGTGAAAAACGGCGGCACCTTCCTCCTCACCAGCCCCTTCAGCGCCGGGGAAGTCTGGAAAGAGATCCCCCTTGAAGCGCAGAAGCGGATTATTGACAAGAAACTCAAGTTTTATGTGATTGACGCGGCGGAGATCGCCCGCAAAGCAGGCATGGGGAACCGGATTAACGTGGTTATGCAGGCCGCGTATTTCAAGATTTCCGGCGTGCTGGGCGAGAGCGAAGCGGTGAAGTACATGAAGAAATTCATCGAGAAATCCTACGGCAAGAAAGGCGCCGACGTGGTGCAGAAAAACAACGCCACCATTGATATGGCCCTTGCCGCGGTGCATGAGGTGAAATACCCCGCCGCCGCTGAGGGCGCGCTCCGCATGAAAAAGCCCTTTGCCACGGCGAAGGACCCCTGGATTCAAGAGGTGCTGGGAAGCGTTTCTGTTCAGGAAGGGGACAAACTCGCGGTAAGCAAGATACCGGTTGACGGGACGTTCCCCACCGCTACCACCCAGTACGAGAAGCGGGCGGTGGCCGAGCGGGTTCCCTCGTGGGATCCGGCGCTCTGTATCCAGTGCGGCCAATGCTCCATGGTTTGCTCCCACGCCTGCATCAGGATGAAGAATATCAGCGAGGCTGAGGCCGGGAAAGCGCCTCAAGGCTTTAAGGCCGCGGACATAAAGCCCAAAGCGGAAGCGGGCAAGAAGGCCGCGCTTATTATCTCCGCCGAAGACTGCATGGAATGCGGGGTCTGTATCAATATATGCCCGGGCAAATCAAAAGAAGACCCGAACAAGAAAGCCCTGGGCTGGAAGTCCTACGCGGACGATCCCCAATACCACGCGGAACAGGCCGCGGCATGGGATTATTTTCTGAGCCTTCCTGAAACCCCCGGGCCGGAGCTTACGTCAGTGAAAGCCCTTGCGTACAAGCGCCCGCTCTTTGAGTTCTCCGGCGCCTGCGGCGGGTGCGGCGAAACCCCCTATGTGAAACTGCTCTCCCAGCTTTTTGGGGACCGGGCGGTTATCGCCAACGCCACCGGCTGTTCCTCTATCTACGGCGGGAACCTTCCCACCACGCCTTACGCCCGCCGGGAAGACGGGCGGGGGCCGGCGTGGTCGAACAGCCTCTTTGAAGACGCGGCGGAATTCGGCCTTGGGATGCGCCTTACCAGCGACAAACTTGCGGCGTTTGCCAGAGAGACCGGCAGCAAGGCAAAGGATCAGGGCATCCAAGCGGGGCTGCTTGCGGAAATCCTTGCCAACCCCCAGTCCAATGACGCGGAAATCGACGGCCAGCGGAAACTGGTGGATGAACTTAAAAACGCGCTTAAAAACGAAAGCTCCCCCCTTGCGAAGAACCTGCTCTCCTTGGCGGACCACTTCGTCAAGCGGTCGGTGTGGATACTCGGCGGCGACGGCTGGGCTTATGACATCGGCTACGGCGGCTTGGATCATGTCCTTGCTTCAGGGGAGAACGTGAACCTCCTTGTTATGGACACTGAGGTATACTCCAACACAGGCGGGCAAATGTCCAAGGCAACCCCTGTGGGGGCTATCGCCAAGTTCGCCGCCGCAGGCAAAGAGATTACCAAGAAAGACCTGGGCGCCATGGCCATAAGCTACGGCTATGTGTATGTGGCAAAGATCTCTATGGGCGCGAACATGGCCCAGACCATTAAAGCCTTTAGGGAAGCAGAGTCCTATCCCGGTGCGTCGATTATCATCGCCTATTCCCACTGCATAAACCACGGGATTGACATGAGTAAGGGGCTTGAACAGCAAAAAGCCGCGGTCACAAGCGGGCTTTGGCCTTTGTACCGGTATGATCCCCGGCTTAAAACAGAGGGGAAAAACCCCTTCCAGCTGGATTCTAAAGACCCCACCACCAGTCTGGAAGACTTTATGTATAAAGAAGTGCGGTTCAAGAGCCTCAAGGCCGCGTCTCCGGATCGGGCGGACGCGCTTCTTGCCAAGGCGAAAACCCAGGTAGACCGGCTCCTCAAAGAGTACAAGTACCTGGCGGAACGCCCCTTCTAGCAGCCGGAGGCTGTTTCACACCCTGCGGGTGATTCAGGCGCTTCCTGCGGCGGGAGGGTTTGCGGGTTTAGTCACAACCCTCCCGCGGCGCCTCAGAGCGCTTTGATGGCGCACGGGCGCGGCGCAGGAAGCACTAGCTGGGGGTTTGGGGGAACTGGTTCCCCCAAATTCTTCCCAAAGAGGCGCGAAGCGCCGATAATCCAGTATAAAACAATGATTTATATGGGGGCAGGGTAGTTTTTTTTGCCGGCAAAAAAACCGGTTTTCCTGACGCGCTCTGTTGGTATATAAAAAAATATCGGCGCTTTCGCGCCGCTTTGAAGAGAATTTGGAGGGCTTTTTTACCGGCGCTTCATGTTTCGCGTATTCTTTTGCGAACTTCCCGTAAGGGAACAGCCTGCGGCTGCCCCAAACCCCCCGCTAGCGCGACGTGTGCAGCGCCGCTCACGCTCTCGAAGTCCGCTTTGGCGTTTTTTATTCCACCTTAAACTTTGAAACTTCATTGAGCAGCAGTTCAATCTGCTGTTTGTTATGGACGCTAATATCATTTACATGGTTCACTTCGCTGTCGATTTGATACGCGCCGGAAACCATTTCGTTCATGCCGTTTGTTATTCCCACCGTCAGTTCTTCAAGGATTTTACTTTCTTTAATCACCTGATGGCTTCCGTTAAGCATAACCTGTACGCCCCCTTTGACTTCCTCGGTTATCTCATTCAAACTGCTTACCGCTTCAAGGATGCTTTTGCTTCCGGTTCCCTGCTCTTCCATGGCATTGCGGACTTGGGTCTCCTGATCCGTCACAGTCCGCACCCCTTTATCTATGGCCTCGAACTTCAGCAGCACCGCGTTGGTTGAGTTTGTTATCTTATCTATCGAGTCTTTTATCTTTTTCAAGACGCCGCTTATGGTTTTCGACTGCTCCCCAGAGGACTCCGCCAGTTTCCGTATCTCATCAGCCACCACCGCAAAGCCTTTTCCCGCTTCCCCTGCGTGGGCCGCCTCGATTGCCGCATTCATCGAAAGCAGGTTTGTCTGGCTCGCGATATTCTCCATGACCGCGTTTATCTCAAGAAGCCCCGCTGATTCGCGGGCGAT
>JAITHF010000210.1 GCA_031280115.1 Spirochaetaceae bacterium
GCCCCCGCCCCGCCGTTAAAACAGCCTTCGGCTGCCCTCCGCACCACCCCTAAAGGCTACCTGCCTTGCGCCCTTCCGCCTGCAAACCGCGCTGAGGCGCCGCTTCGGGGTTGTGACTAAACGTGCAAAACCCGCTCACCGCAGGAAGCACCTGAATCCCCCGCAGGGGGTGAAACAGCCTCCGGCTGCCCGCAGGGGCGCAGGGGGTTGTAAGGGGGTATGTATTTTTAGTATAGTTATGATACGACGGCTCTGGCGCATGGGGCCTTAGAGGAGTGGTTCATTGTCAGATATTACCTATGAAATAATAAAAGAATACGGGATTCTTTCCGAGGGAAAGGGCGGATGGAGAAAAGAAGCGCGGCTGATTTCATGGAACGGCAAAAGTCCCAAAATCGACATCCGCGACTGGAATCCAGCGTATAAAAAGATGGGAAGAGGCATCACCTTAACCAAAGAGGAGGCGGCGAAACTTCGGGATTATCTTGCCGCCGCCCTTGAAGAATAGCGGGGCTTCAGCGCCGCCCGGTAACAGCAGGGTTCCTGCTTTGATTTAGCTGCTCCTCAGTATCGATCAAGGCTTGTCTGGCTTCCTGCTGCTTTAAGGCCGCAGTACGCTTAATATCCTGAAACCGCGTTATAACCGCCGTATAGGACGAAAGCGCGTCGCCATAGCGTTCCTCGCTGAACGCCGCCTCCCCGTATTCGTAAAGCTTCAGCGCCTCTTCATAGGGGCGCCCCCTGAACCCGCCGAACTCCATAACCGAAAGGCGCTCCCACAGCGCGGCCATACGAGCCTGTGCAGCCAGTTTTTCGGCCTCATAGTCCGCCGCGGCGCGTCTCGGCGCGGTTTGGTTTATGTCCTGAAACAGTTTCAGCGCCGCCCAATAGTACGACAGGGCCTCGGCGTAATTTTCCCTCTGAAACGCCTCCTCCCCTTTCTGGTACGCCCCAAGGGCATCGGCATACCCGGCGTCAGACAAGGCGCCGCCTTGCTCAAACAAGGCAAGCCGCGCCGTTAACACCGAGACCCGGTACGCCGAGGCTTCCCGAAAGTTCTCCTCTTTTTTCTCTATTATCCGGCTGATATTCTGAAACTGGGTGAGGGCGTCCCTGTAGCGCGCCGACGCCGCCCCGTAGTTTTCCGCTTGGAATAACGCCTCCGCTTGATTATACAGGTCAAGGGCAGCCGCGTATTCGTCCGGCAGAACTCTGGCGCCGCCTTTTTCCGCCTCAAGGCGCTCTGTCAGGGCGTCGAAACGATCCGCCTTGGCTTGGGCTTCTCCGGCTTCATCAAGGGCAGGGGCGTACATCACGGCGAAAAACGCCGCCAGCGCGAAGGCCATGACGAGTTTCCGGCTATAATACTGGGTATACTTCATTGGTTATTCTCCTTAGGGTCCGTTCATATCCAAACGCGGCGAGGCGCCGCTCGGACTGGTTCTGGGTACTATAGTAGCAGATACGCCTTTCTTGTCAAGCGCTTTTTTGAGGGGGCGGGTCCGGCGTTTTCCGGTACGCCTGAAAATAATCCATAAAAGAAACCGCCGAGGCCAGCGCGGCAGCGTAGAAAAGAACCTGCCCTGCAAGGCGCGGCAGCCTCGCGTCCGCAATACCCAGCCGCGGCGCGCTTGCGGCAGCCAGCGCCGCTATTCCGGCAGCCATATAAGCGACGGCCTTGATCTTCCCGCTCCATCTTGCGGCCATAACCACGTTTTTTTTCATCATAAGGTTCCGCAGAAACTGGATGCCGAATTCGCGGTACAGTATCACGAGAAACGGGATTGCCGGGAGGGTTCCGTCCAGCGCAAAGCATAGAAAATAGGTAATGCGTGCCATAATATCACAGAACGGGTCGAAGAGTTTGCCGAAATCGCTCACTTCCCCCCGGGAACGGGCTAGTTTTCCGTCAATCAGGTCGCTCGCCTCGGAAAACGCGAAGAGTATCCACAAGACCGGAACGGTCCACCGGAAGTCATCCCCCAAGAACGCCAGCTGCAGGCTGGGAATAAGGTATATTATAAAGAAAAAAGGCGCTAGAATTAACCGGAGAGCGGTTACTTTATCGGCTAGGGTCATAAAACACATACGGCGGGAACCCTCACGGGCCGCCCCCGCCGCCGGGCGCGCGCCCGTCCTCCCTTGAGGTAAGATAGCCTGTCTTTCCAGACGGTCAAACGTCTTTCCGCTTTGTCCGCGTTTCCGCCGGAACCGGCTTTGGGCGCTAGAGGATTCGAACCTCTGTCATCCACGGTGTAAACGTGGCGCTCTAACCAACTGAGCCAAGCGCCCTCACGGTCATGCTTACTAAGAAAGTACCACAAATCTTTGAAGTTCGTCAAGGGGGATGCTCTCCGGAGCCGGCAAAGAAACAGGGCCTGTCTGTTTTTTGTTTATATTATGGATTATCCTCTTTTCCCTTTTTCATAAACATAGTATACTAAAAACATCTTTACAACAAATCCTAAAAGGAGTATTCATGGCTTCTATTATACGAGTATCCGCTATACGAGTATCCAATCCCATAAAGGGGCGTACCCCGGTGAGACGGCTCCTTTTCATGCTTGGGCTTGCCCTTCTCATTACCCGAGTCCCCGGAGGGATACACGCGCAGGAAAGCCCGTTTTCTTTCGGGCTTGGCGGGGAGGTAAGCGGCGGCGCGGATCCTAAAATCTATGAAGGCGGCGGCGGTTGGATAGGTTCGGCAGAATACCGGTTTCATGAGCGCTTTGCAGGGGGCGTTAAAAGCGGGGCGAGCAACGATTTCCAGTACCGTATCACCGTATTTAGGGAAAATGTCTTTGCCCGGTGGTACTTCTGGCGTCCCAAAAACCTAGAAGTCTTTGCCGAAGCGGGCCTGGGCGGTCTTTTTGTAGTGCGCGGGAGCGAGACATGGGCGAACCTTGAGTTCTCTTTTGCCGCAGGCGTGCGCTTTTCCTTTGGAACCTGGTATGTGGAACCCTATCTCGGCGCCGGCTATCCGGTGTGGGGAAGAGTGGGGGTGGCCGTGGGGATACAGCCTTAAAGGTCTCTTGCAAGGCGCGGCAATGGGCGGGAAAAAGGAGCGGAGTTATAGCCGGAGGCCCCTTAAAAGCGGGCGCCGGCCCCTGTTTTTTTGTGTATATTACAGGGGTATCCTCTTTTCCCTTTTTCATAAACATAGTATACTAAAAACATCTTTACAACAAAATCATAAAAAGGAGTATTCATGGCTTCTATTACCATTACCATAACCCTCGTATCCAATCTTATAAAGAGGCGTAACCTTCTGAGGCAGCTCCTTTTTATGCTGGCTTTCCTTGCTGCCGGAGCGGTTTCCGCACAAGAGAGCAAGTTTTCTTTCGGACTTAGCGGGGAGATAAGCGGCGGCGCGGATCCTAAGATGTATGAAGGCGGCGGCGGATGGACAGGATCGGTGGAATACCGGTTTAAGGGCCCTTTCTCAGGGGGGGGCAAAATCGGGGTAAGCAATGATTTCCAGTACCGTATCGCCGTCTTTAAACAAAGTATGTTTGCCCGATGGTACTTCTGGCGGTTCAATTCTTCTATAGAGGCTTTCGCGGAATTAGGCCCGGGAGCGCTCCTTATGATGCGGGGCAATGAAATCTGGGCAAGCCTTGAGATCGCGTTGAGCGCCGGAGCGCGTTTTTCTTTTGGAAACAACTGGTATGTAGAGCCCTATCTTGGCACCGGCTATCCGGTGTGGGGAAGGCTGGGAGTGGCCGTAGGATATAGGGTGCCGCTCCAGCGGCCAGGCTCCTTCAGGGCGCCGGCGGCGGGGCCTGCCAACACCGAGGCCGAGGCTTTAACCGCCGCGGAAAAGCTGGCGCAAGAGAATCCGCCCCCTGCTGGAGACGGGCAGGGGGCAGCAGGCCCCTCAGGAGGAGGATCCGCAGGCCCCGCCTATGTTATTATCTTTCCTCCCAACAGGATGGACTTTAACGGTTTAGATTCCGGTGCAGCAGATGAAAACAGCAGGACTTTTCTTGAGATTGAGAATGTTCTTTCTGAACACCCTGAATATCGGGTACTCCTCGACGGGTACGCTAATCCGGTTGAAGGGACCGAAGTGGAAGACCGCAACGAGCTGAGGCCGTTAAGCCGGCAGCGGGCTGAAAAAGTGGCGGAAACATTAGTCAACGCCGGAATAGACCGAAGGCGGCTTATCATTGCCGGTTCCGGGGGGCTTCGATCGGACAGGGATAACCGGCAGAAAAACCGGCGGGTAGAACTTACTATAATAAAATAATAAAATAGAAACGGATAGAAAGGCGGCGCGGCGCGGACAGCCCGGAGTTGTTTCGCCGCGCCTTCTTGCAGTTTAAAATGAATTTCTTGACTTTCTGAATACAGCTATGTAAACTTGTATATATGAACTTGAAGTCAGTACTTTCAAAAGAAACCATCAGCCTTCACTTGAAGGGGACCACTAAAGAAGCGATAATCGGCGAACTGCTTGATATACTTGTTGCCGCAAATAAGATTCAGGACCGGGAGATGGCTTTTGCCGCGGTCATGGACCGGGAGGCGAAGATGTCAACCGGCATGAAGCACGGTATCGCTATTCCCCACGGAAAAAGTTCCTCCATCCGCGATCTTGTGGCTTGTATCGGAATTTCTGATTCGCCGGTTGAATTTGACGCCCTCGACAATCAGCCCTGTCGGATATTTATTATGACCCTCTCTCCTATTGAAAAAACCGGCCCTCACCTCCAGTTCCTCGCGGAGATAAGCCTGCTCTTTAAAAGCTCCGAAAAGCGGGGGGAAATTCTTGCCGCTTCAACACCGGAAGCGATATTACACGTGCTTGCTGATTAACTAAAAGGGGGGATGGCCAGGGGGTCCGCAGCGCGGGGCGCGGCGGGCAGCCTAGCATGAAAGGCGCAATGCCAGAGGGGGTCTTGCCCGGCGGCGGAGATAAAAGGAGGAGTGAGCGCAGACGCCCGCTCCTCACCGATTATTTTACATTTCGGCAGCCGGCTATTCGCCTATATTCTCCAGCGCCTCTTGCGCCAGTTGCTGAACGCCATAGCTCCACTCCAACGCCAGAACCTGCCGTAACACTGGCCGGCCTGCGGTGTTGCCGGTGGAACCCAGGGCCGGAATAAGCGCCCGCATAAACCGTTCGTCCCTATCGGTAACAATGCCTCGTTCCAGCTTATTGTTAATAAAATCAATAAAGGAACTCAACAGCTTCGCCGCATCTTCGGAGGCGAGCTTTTTCAAAGCCGCCACAACCCCAAGTTTCTCTTCTTCGTCTACGCCGTACCGGAATGAACGCTCAAGAAGGGGATACACGCTTTCGTCCTC
>JAITHF010000241.1 GCA_031280115.1 Spirochaetaceae bacterium
GAACTGGTCTCGTTTATTGATGAATGGAAGGTAAAACCGGGCAGCCTCATCATGATTCTGCATAAGACTCAAGAGACGTTCGGCTTTATTTCCCGGCCTGCCGCGGAAAAACTGGCGAAACTCACCGGTATCCCTCTGGCGCGGATCTACGGGGTTATCACCTTCTACCATTTCTTCAAGACCACCAAGCCGGGGAAACATAGAATTTCTGTGTGCCTTGGAACCGCCTGCTATCTTAAAGGCGGCGGGGACCTTATCGAGGAAGCCAGGAGCCTTCTGGGACTCGACGAGGGCGGCGTTACCGAAGACGGGCTTTCCTCTATTGATCCGGTCCGGTGCGTCGGCTGCTGCGGCCTCGCGCCGGTTATGACTATAGGAAACGAAACATTTGGCAAGCTCACCAAAGGGCAGCTGCCGGATATTTTCGCGAAATACAAAGGTTAGTGAGAGGAGGCGTGTATGGCGAAATTAACCTTGGAAACCCTGAGAAAACTGAGGGAATCCGAAAAGCAAACATTCAGAAACCGGAAAGGCTGTACTCACTATATTCTTACCTGCGGCGGTACTGCCTGCCAGTCCAACAAAGGCGTGGAGATTTATGAGGGGCTTATCGCGGAAGCAGCGAAGCAGGGGGTAAAAGACAAGGTACAGATCATTAAAACCGGCTGCTTCGGGTTCTGCGAGCGCGGGCCTATCGTAAAGGTGCTGCCTGAAAATTCGTTCTATGTGGACGTAAAGCCCGAAGACGCGGAAGAGATCCTCAGCGTTCAGGTCAAAGGCGGCAAAGAAATCGAGCGCCTTATGTACAAGACCGAAGACGGCAAAGTGGCGCCCAAAGCCGGCGGGTCCCACGCGGACCTTCCGCCTATCGGATTCTACCAGAAGCAGGAACGGGTGGTGCTCCGCAACTGCGGGGTTATCAATCCTGAAGTCATCGAGGAATACATCGCCAACAGCGGATATGTGTCCCTTGAGAAAGCCCTCTTTGAATGGAAAGCCGAAGACGTTATCGAAGAGCTTAAAATATCCGGCCTGCGCGGGCGCGGCGGCGCAGGGTTCCCTACCTGGATGAAATGGGACACCACCCGCAAGGTGCAGAACGACGTAAAGTACGTGGTCTGCAACGCCGACGAAGGGGACCCGGGGGCCTACATGGACCGCTCTACTATAGAAGGAGATCCCCACTCGGTCATTGAGGCCATGACGATCTGCGGCAAGACCATAGGTTCCAATCAGGGCTTTGTCTACATCCGCGCCGAGTATCCCCTTGCGGTACAGCGCCTGGAGATCGCGTTGAAACAAGCCAAAGAATACGGCCTTTTGGGTAAAGACATCTTAGGTTCCGGCTTTGACTTCGACATTGAAATCAGACTCGGCGCCGGCGCGTTTGTCTGCGGCGAGGAAACCGCCCTTCTGCGCTCCCTTGAAGGCCAGCGGGGAATGCCCACGCCTAAGCCCCCGTTTCCGGCAATCGCCGGCCTCTGGGGTAAGCCCACGGTCATCAATAACGTGGAAACCTACGCGAATATTCCGGCCATACTGGTACGAGGCGGCGCGTGGTTCGCCGGAATGGGCACGGAGAAGTCAAAAGGCACCAAAGTCTTCGCCCTTACCGGCAAAGTGGTGAACTCCGGCCTCGTGGAAGTGCCTATGGGTACGAGCCTGCGGGAAATCATCTTTGAAATCGGCGGCGGCATCAAGCACGGCAAGAAGTTCAAAGGCGTGCAGACCGGCGGGCCCTCAGGCGGTATCCTCACGGAAAAATCCCTTGACCTGCGTATTGACTTCGAGACCCTGGCGGCCAACGGATCGATGATGGGTTCTGGCGGCATGATCGTCATGGACGAGGACGACTGCGTGGTTGACGTGGCCCGGTTCTACATGGACTTCTGCGTAGACGAATCCTGCGGCAAGTGTTCGCCCTGCCGTATCGGCACCACTCAGATACTTCATATTCTTGAAAAAATCGCCAAGGGCAACGGCGACGAGAAGGACCTTGAAAAACTCGAGGCTATCGGTAAGGCCATGGCCAAAGCCAGCCTGTGTATGCTCGGCGGCACCGCGGCGAATCCCACCCTGTCCACGGTAAAGAATTTCCGCGACGAATACCTTGAACACATTCGGGATAGGAAATGCCGTTCCGGCAAGTGCAAGAATCTGGTGCGCTATGAAGTTGATCAGGAAAAATGTAAAGGCTGCGGCGCCTGCGCCAAGAAGTGTCCCGCCGATTGTATTACCGGCGAAAAGAAAAAGCCCTTCACCATTGATCAGGAGAAGTGTCTCAGGTGCGGCGAGTGTTTCAAGAATTGTAAATTCGACGCGGTTATAAGGAGCTAAGAGGAGCACGAAATGGTAAACCTTAAAATAAACGGCAAACCCATTCAAGTTGAGGACGGCACCCCCATCTTGAAGGCGGCTAAGAAAGTTAACGTTAATATCCCCACCCTCTGTTACAATCCGGATCTTCCTCCATGGGCGTCCTGCGGGCTTTGCATTGTCCGTATGGAAGGCTCTCCCAAGATGGTGCGGGCCTGTACGACTCCGGTGGCGGAGAATATGAGCATTATCACCCATGATCCTGAGATCATCGCGGTCCGGCGCACGGTGCTTGAACTCATCTTGTCCAATCATCCCAACGACTGCCTCCAGTGCCCCCGCAACGGAAGCTGCGAATTACAGACTCTCGCCTCTGAATTCGGCCTTCGGGATGCCCAGTACGGGAAGGTGCTCAACAAATTCCCGATAGACGATTCCAACCCCTCTATTATCCTTAATCCAGAGAAATGTATCCGGTGCGGCCGGTGCGTGAAAGTCTGCCAGGATACGCAGAATGTGTGGGCGCTTGAGTTCTTGGGGCGGGGCATCAAAGGCCGTATCGCCTCTGCCGCGGACACCCCCCTTGGGGAAAGCCCCTGTATCAAGTGCGGCCAGTGCGCGGCGCATTGTCCGGTAGGCGCCATCTATGAGCGGGACGACACGGGCAAAGTCTGGGCAGGGCTGCAAAACCCCGAACTTCATTCGGTGGTTCAGATAGCGCCGGCGGTACGGGTCGCGCTTGCCGAGGAATTCGGCCTTGAACCCGGGGCGATTGTTACCAAGAAGATTTACGCGGCCTTGCGGCGCCTTGGATTTAAGACCGTTTTCGACACCAACTTCTCTGCGGACCTTACCATTATGGAAGAAGGCACAGAGCTCGTAAAACGCCTTACCACCACAGGGTCTTCTATCCCTCTTATCACGAGCTGCTGTCCCGCGTGGGTTGATTATATGGAAAAATATTATACCGATATGATTCCAAACTTCTCCACCGCCAAGTCTCCCCAGCAGATGATGGGCGCCATGATAAAAGCCTACTGGGCGCAAAAAGCCGGCGTCAATCCTGACAAGATTTATTCTGTGTCGGTCATGCCCTGTACTGCCAAGAAATGGGAAACCAAGCGCAACGACGATATGAAGAGCGCCGGACACGGCTTTGACGTGGACATTGCCATCACCACCAGAGAACTTGCCCGCATGATAAAGCAGGCAGGCATTGAAATCCTTAAACTCGACGAGGAAGAAGCGGATAACCCGCTTGGACCCTACACCGGCGCGGGAACCATTTTCGGCGCCACAGGCGGGGTCATGGAGGCGGCGGTGCGGAGCGCCTATTTCCTTGTAACCAAAGAAGAGCTGGGGAATGTCAACTTCACGCCGGCCCGGGGTCTTGACGGCGTCAAAGAAGCTGAAGTTGACCTTAAAGGCAAGAAAATACGCATCGCGGTCGCGCACCAGATGGGCAACATCGCGGCGGTGCTGGACCGGATTCGAGCGGCTCGGGACGCAGGTAAAGAACCTCCCTATCATTTCGTGGAAGTCATGGCGTGCCGAGGCGGATGCGTAGGCGGCGGCGGCCAGCCCTACGGCTGTACCGACGAGATTCGGAAAAAACGGGGCGACGGGCTGTACAAAGACGACGAACTGTCCAAAATCCGCTGTTCCCATCAAAATCCGTGTATCACCCAGGTATACAAAGAATTTCTGGAAGAGCCTAACGGGCACAAAGCCCACAAACTCTTGCATACCCATTATAGCGGCAGAGATTTGTATCTGAAATAACAACCAAGTATACGCAAAAGCCCCGATGATTAGTTTCACCGGGGCTTTTGCCTTTCATAAAGAATAAGAATTATAAAAAATAAAAATAGAAAACCGAACCCTTGACAGTACGCCGGACTCTAACGCATACTTGCCTTGTTGAAAATCCAAACAGGTAAACCGCCCCGCTGGGGCGGGTCGGCACAGGTAACGAGAAAAAATGAAAAAAGAATTTATCTCCTACAACGCGGTACGGAATAACGCGCTGAAGTTAGCCCATCTGATTTACCATGACGGCTTTACCCCTGACGTGATTTATGTATCCCTTCGGGGCGGTGCGTATATCGGTAATGTGATAAGCGAGTATTTTAAGGCGGTCCGGACTACCGCCCGTCCGGTTTACTATGCCGCGGTGGTGGCGCGTTCCTACATGGACGTGCGGGAAACGGAAAAAATTATGATTGAAGGCTGGACATACGCGCCGGAACATCTTCGGGTGGGAGATAAAGTGCTTCTTGTGGACGATATTTTCGATTCCGGCAACACTATCAATGTGCTTGCGGACATAATCCTCGCCAAAGGCATCCCCCGGCACGATCTCAAGGTGGCAGTCCATGACTACAAGTATTTTTATGATAAAAGTGAACAGCTTCCTATACAGCCGGACTACTGGTGCCGCAAACACGAACTGTCCCTTCAAGATGAAGACACATGGATACATTATATGAGCCACGAGCTTATAGGTCTTTCGACTCAGGAACTGGAAGACTATTATTTTTCCCATGACCCAGAACTGCGGCATATTATCGGTATGATCAATGAGGATCGCAGGGGTTTATGATGCCGCAGCCGGTGCCGAAAATAGAAAAATCGGGCTAAAACCTATTAACCTATTAAAGAGAATACAGGGAATACTATGAAGAAATATCTTTTGCTGCTTACGGCGCTATGGACGATAAACAGCGCGTTGTTTCCCCAAATCATGTCCCTTGACGAAGCCATACGGGCCGCGGCCCAGAGCGTTGAGCGCGGCCTCGCCGCGGGGATCAAGGTAGCGGTTCTCAATTTCACGTCATCTTCCGAGAGGCTTTCTGATTATGTGGTGGAAGAGCTGGCCACCACGCTGGTAAACGGCAGGCGCCTTGTGGTGGTTGACCGGCGGGACATTGACCTCATACGCAGAGAGATGCATTTCCAGTTTTCAGGCGACGTAAGCGACGAGTCCGCCCAGCGGATAGGGGTGATGTTAGGCGCCCAGTCAATCATCTCTGGCTCCCTTGTGGACACTGGGGTCAACTACCGGTTCAGAATAAACGTCATCAACGTGGAAAGCGCGGTGCTTGAGGCGTCCGCGTCAATAACAGTGAGCGGCAGGGACCGGCAGACCTATTTCCTCTTGACCGGACAGCGCGCCATGCCGGACAACAGCCTTCCCGTTCCCCAAAGCGGCGGGGAATTCGGGGAGGAACTACCCGGAGGGCTTGTGCGGATAACCGGCGGATCCTTTATCATGGGAAGCCCCGCTTTGGAGCCTCAGCGCAAGAACGACGAAGTCCCCCATCAGGTAATCGTAAGCGGCTTTTACATGGGGAAGCACGAGGTAACCCAAAAGGACTATCTCGCTATCATGGGAACTATGCCGGACACGCGCTTTCAGGGGGAGGATCTGCCGGTTGAGAACGTAAGCTGGTATGAGGCCGTTGAATACTGTAACAGGCGGAGCGAACTTGAGGGGTTAACGCCGGTGTATATCATTGACAGAACTCGAAGCGATCCAAATAACAAGAGCGCCGATGACCTTGTCCGGTGGGTGGTAACATGGGATCCGGAGGCCAACGGCTACCGTCTGCCTACTGAAGCGGAATGGGAGTACGCCTGCCGGGCTGGAACCGCCGGCCCCTTTTATACCGGCGCGAACATCCTTTCAAGCCACGCGAATTACGACGGCAATTATCCTTACAACAACAATCCGAGAGGAACCTACGCGGACGCGACTCTGCCGGTGGGAAGTTTCCCGCCAAACCTCTGGGGGCTTTATGATATGCACGGCAATGTGCGGGAGTGGTGCTGGGATTGGTACGGGAATTACGGCGGCCCGGGGCAGAGCGATCCTGCGGGCCCCTTGTCCGGTTCGGCGCGGGTTGAGCGGGGCGGAAGCTGGTACAGCGACGGCCAGGTTTTGCGTTCAGCCAACCGGAACGGCGTTTCTCCCTCCTACCGCATAGGAGACCTCGGCTTCCGCCTCGCCCGCACCTCATTCTAACCGGCTGGGAGCAGCTTCCTGGGGGAGTGAAAAGCGCCGCAGCCACTTGGGGCGGAACTGTACGGACAGGCCCAGCTCAAAGCCGTGTTCTGTTTTTCCCCGGCTATGGTTATGGCCGTGCGCGATTTTATACCCCCCGCGGAAGGAGAGGGCGAGCCAGCGTGCTGCGTCCCACGTCCCGCCGGCCTTTATAAGCCATGTATACATAGGAACACCTGTGGGCGCGGGCGCCCGGGCTTGCGCGTGGGTGTCTGGATAGGCTTCGCTTTGATCCGCGAAAATAGCGGCGTCAGCGTTCTCCCCCTGAACCAGCATGAGAAATGAAAAATGAGCGCTCCACGAGCTTGGAAGATTTTGGTACTCGGCCCAGAGGGTTCCAACAATAGAATCCGGCCCAAAAGGAGAACCAAGCCACTGAAAAAGCGGCGGGTTACTGATCTCTTGGGATTCGCGGTAAAAAGACCAGTTTTTGTGGGAAAGGATATACATATACGGGAAAGCGTACACCCCCTCGAAACCAAAGCGCCAATAGCCGGAAGAAACCGGCAGCGCGGCCTCAAACCCAAGCTGGAACGCGAGGCTGTTGGGAACCGTCGAATCCTCATCGTCTTCGATGCCCGGAATCTCGAACTGGTTCATCGCCGCAAGGCCGTAGATACGGGTAGACTTCCAGAGCCGCGCCTCAAGAATAAGCGCGCCCAGAGAGCCTACTCGGGAATTTCCAGAGCTTAAATTATCCGGCCCTGCTTGAGTATTGTATTCTTTGTAATCTTCCCAGGCGTTAAACCCGTGGAATATCATTACCGGATTAAGATACCGCAGTTCAAACGGCGCGTTGACCATAACCCCTTCCACCAAAGCAAAAGAAAACCGGTTAAACAGCCGCGCCCGCAAATGGTGGAGATAGAGATACTTATTGACCTCAATCTGTTTAATATCCGCAGAATAGGTGAGCGAGGGAGAATAAAAGGAGAGGCTGGCATAACTCACCCCTTTCACCTTGTCGGAAAAGATAATGCTGCCGGTTTCGGTGCGCCCGTAGTAATCTTCTCCTATTCCGAGACGGAAATTGATGCCCGACCGCCCCCATAGGGGAATTCCCGCGCTCAGATAGGCCCGCTTGGGTATATTGGTATCAAGGCTTTGCACCCCATCCATCATTTTGTCAAAAGGGAAATTGCTGTAGTTGTCGTGGGCGTTGGAGAGCATCCGGTTTTCTCCCAGATACAGCTCCGTTTCCAGCGCGATATAGGGGGAGACTCCTATGGTTAGGGGAAAAATTAGGAACGGGAGGCGCTCTTCCCGGGTATAATTCCACGCAAGATCCTTATTGCTCTTAAAATAAAATTCCGGCTGGACCGCCCCGTCCGCCTTAAACGTCAGGGCGCCGGCGCCCAAGGAGAGAAGGCCCGGCTCCGCAAGCGCCTTGTGGATTTTCTCGTACAGGGCCATGCCGCTTGCTGAAAGGGCGGCCTCGTTGATTTCGGCAAGCATAAGCTCTACCTGATCCACCGTGAGGGGGGCGCCGGTAAAAAAGAGCCTCCCCTGTTCCAAAGCCAGCGCGGTCAGCGCGTCATAGAGCCAATCCTCCGGGGGAACCACTTTCTGAGCCGGCAGCGCCCCAAGGAGCCATCCGTTCCACCAGAGCAAAAGCAGGCAAGACCATTTCATATTCCGCACTATAATCATAACAAATACACCCGTCAACCCGCAAAGCGGGAAGCAGGCGAAGCCCCTTCAAGGTTAGAGGCTGGCTGATTTTTAACCAAGACCCTTGACCATCGGGCAGAAACTATGAAAACTATGAAAGCGATGAAAAATATGAAAATATTAAAAACGCTGGCGAGCTGCGGCGGTATAGCCGCCCTCGCGCTCCTTTTGACGGTTTCCTGTTCGGCGCGGGTAAACGGCACGCTGCATCAGGAGGGATCAGGGAGTATCTTCCTGCGGGCGGCTTTGGAGCCCCGGATGGCGGCGCTTATCCGGTCCCTGTCCCGTCTTAACAACCCGTCGGCGCCGCCAAAAGAAACCATCCTTGACGGACGCGCTATCGGCGCGTCTATCAGCGCGGCGCCTGGGGTAACATCCGCTTCGCTGGGCAATACCAATCCGGTTACGATTGAGGGGCCCATCGAGATTGGGCGGATGGACTCGTTTCTCGCGCTTCCCGGAAATCAGGGGGCCAGCCGGTTCATCACCTACCAGAAGGCCGGTTCAGGCGGGCGGTTTACCTTGCGCCTCAACCGGGATATAAGCCCGAAGGTCATGGCGCTCCTTTCGCCGGACGCGGCGGACTATCTTTCGGCGCTTATGGCGCCGGCAGCAACCGGCGAGGCCCTTTCCAAAACAGAGTACCTTAGCCTGGTGCGCTCGGTATACGGCAGGGACATCGCCGAAGAGATAGCCGGCGCCCGTGTACGGGCTACAGTGGACTTCCCCGGCCCCATAAGCGCCATTCGCGGCGGAACCGTTTCCGGCGCCTCAAAGAACCGCGCCGAGTTCGATATTCCCCTGCTTGACCTTTTGGTGCTGGAAACAGAGCTGGAATACGAAGCCTTATGGAACTGACCTCTGAGAATAGCAGTGAACAGGGACCGGCGCGGCAGGGCGCAGAAATTTAACATTGAAACCTAGGAGTGTAAAACTATGTTATTGAGTAAGACAGTCAACGGGATAGCATACAAGCTGTCTAAATCAATCGAGGATGAATACATCATCACGTATAATAACAGCGGAAGTGATGACGCTGATGACGGTGATGGTGATATCGAAGTGTTCAAGACCGACGACCATACGTTCGCTATGACGGTGTGGGAAGCGTGGCTTGAACGGTATGATGAGTTCAAAGAATCAATAGACGTGTATGAGTGGATGGGGCATGAATTCTTCCAGTCGAATCCTCATCTGCCATCGTATGAGGATTTACTGGAAAACTAACAGCCTAACCGGGCAAAGATAAAAAAACAATAGATAGGAAAGCAACAAGCCGGGGGTTTTCCGGCGAACCGGATAACCCCCTTAGGGCTGCTCTTAGGGGGCGAGGGTGATGGCGCTGGTTATGGCGCTTATTCCGGGTGCCGGCAGGTCGGTCTTTACCCCGTCCCGCCAGTAACAGGCTCTCACGCTGCCATCCTTATAGTAGCCCGCGGCGTACACCGAGCCGCCGGCTACCGCAATAGAAACCGCGGCGGCTTCGGTTCCAGAAGCGGGAAGCAGGGTGACGGCGCTGTTTTTCCAGTAACAGGCGTTCCTGCTGCCGTCGCTGTAGTAGCCCGCGGCGTACACCGAGCCGCCGGCTACCGCGATAGAAACCGCCTGGGCGCTGGTTCCAGAGGCCGGCAGCTCAGTCTTGACCCCGTCCTGCCAGTAACAGGCGGTACGGTCGTCAGCGCCGGCTGAATAGACCGAGCCTTCCGCTACGATAACATCTCGGGCGCTGGCGTCGCTAAAGGCGTAAGAATCAAGATAGATAAGCTCCCCGCCTTTCCACACGCAGGCTTCATAGCGCGGGTGGGACACCGCGTAGCCTGCGGTGTAGACCAAGCCGCCAGCAACGGCCACGGCGTAGGCTTCGGCGCTGGTTCCGGCGCCGTCAAGGGCCGTAAGTTCCCCGTCTTTCCAGTAACAGGCTCTCCAGACGCCCCGGTCCTTATACGAACCGGCAATATACACCGAGTTTTCAGCCACGGCCACGGCGTTGGCGCGGGCGGCGTCTCCGGTAAAGGGCAGGCTGGCCTTGACCCCGTCTTTCCAGTAGCAGGCGCGGCCGCCCGCTTCCCCGGCCACATAGACCGAGCCGCCAGCAACGGCGATACTGCTGGCCCGGGCGTCGTCCCCGTCAAGGGCCGCAAATTCCCCGTCTTTCCAGTAACAGGCTCTCCAGACGCCCCGGTCCTTATACGAACCGGCAATATACACCGTTGCTGCCGGCGGAACCTCCGGGTCAGCAGCGCCGTTTTCTACCTTTTCTACGTTTTCTACGTTTTCTATAGGGCCGCTTGCTGCCTCTGCCTCTGCGCCCGCCGTGTCAGGCAGGGCGCCGGATGCGGCGCCGGCGCCGGAACTGGCGCAGGACGCGAAGCACATACCCAGCATAAGGCCGAGTATGCCTATTCCACTAGGTTTCACCATAAAAATCTCCTTATATGATGGGGAGAAGCATACCAGTTCCCCGCTCGTATAGCAAGACCCGGGGAAGGCGGAAACCCAGCCGCCTGCTTGACCGCTTGGTTTTGCGCCTGTTTCAAAGTATAGTATGTTTGAGTTTTACGCTCAATGAGGATGTGTTATGACGCCAGATGCGGATTTGATGATTCTAGGAGCCGGCCCGGCGGGTCTTGCCGCGGCTCAGTACGGAGCCCGGGCCAACCTGCGGGTCGCGGTGATCGAAGCCCTGAGTGTAGGCGGGCAGGCGCTTCATATTGACCGCTTGGAAAATTATCCCGGCCTTGCCCCGGTGTCCGGCCAAGAGTTCGCCCTTGCCATGCGGCGCCAAGCCGAAGATTTAGGCGCGGTCTTTATTATGGAAAAGGCCGGGTCCCTTGAAAAAGACGGGGGTATTTTTACCGCGGCCCTTGCAAGCGGCAGGAGCCTTACGGCCCGATCGGCGGTTGCCGCGACCGGCGCGAAGCACCGGGCCTTAGGCGTTCCCGGGGAGGAGCGGCTGGCAGGCAGCGGGGTTTCGTACTGCGCGGCCTGCGACGGCCCTTTTTTCAGGAACAAGCGGGTTTTTGTGGTAGGCGGCGGGGACGCGGCCTGCGACGAGGCCCGGTTCCTTTCGCGCCTCTGCGCGGAAGTGGTGCTTATCCACAGGCGGGGCGCGCTCCGGGCGCAGAAAGCCCTTGCCAGCAGGATACAGGGCAGCCCCCGTATTGAGACGCGCTTTCATACGCGGCTGCGCGGGATTCAGGGGGAAAGCGCGGTACGCTCCCTTGTTTTAGAGCGTCTTGATACAGGGGAGCGGTATGAGGAAGATGCTGACGGGGTGTTTATCTGTGTGGGGATTACCCCTCAAACAGCGGGGCTTCCCCGGCTTTCTTTGGACGGCGAAGGGTATATACTGACGGATCAGGCTATGGCCACATCCCTTGCCGGCCTGTTTGCCGCCGGAGACGTGCGCTCCTGCCCGTTCAGGCAGGCGGTCGTAGCCGCCGCGGAGGGCGCGGTGGCGGCGCACAGCGCCGCCTCTTATATCGCCTGCGGGTAGGTAATCAGGGTTTGGACAGGAATACCGCCCAGGGCCTCTTGATAGTTCAGGAACGGCAGCCCTACGACCCCGAATATCTCAGGGACTTCCGCGCCGGCGGCGTTTAGAAGCTCCCTCGCCGCTTTGAGGGTTCCGCCGGTAGCGATAAGGTCATCCATAAGCAGCACCTTTTTGCCCCTGGGCACATCTTCCGCATGGATTTCTATCTCCGCTTCGGTGTATTCAAGCTGATACTTCTTGGAAATAATCTTTCCCGGCAGTTTGCCTTTTTTGCGGATGAGGATAAGGGGGATGCCCATCCTGACCGCGAAGGGCGCGGCGAACACAAAGCCCCTTGCCTCAATGCCGCCTACCGCGTCAATGGGTTTGCCTTGGCAGCGCGCGGCCATCTGGTCAATACAATACGAAAACGCTTTGGGTTCCATCAAAATACTGGTAATATCATAGAACAGTATCCCTTTCTTGGGAAAATCAGGAACTTTCCTTATATAATCATCGAGCTGTATAGCATCCACAGCGATTACTCCTTGTTTCTTTTTTGTATTTTTATATTTTTCTACGGCGCTGGCGGAACCATCCTAGTACGCCCGCTCCCCCTTGTCAACCCCCTGCGGGGGATTCACGTGCTTCTTGCAGCGAGAGGGTTTGCAATTTTAGTCACCCCCTGCGGGGGATTCAGGTGCTTCTTGCGGGGATAGGGTTTGCACGTTTAGTCACAACCCTGAAGGATGCGCCTCAGCGGACTTCGATGGCGTTAGCGGCTCAACGCAGGAAGCATTAGCGGGTGGTTTGGAGGGTCTATGACCCTCCAAATTCTCTTTAAGAGGCGCGAAGCGCCGACAGCCTCCGGCTGTTTCAGCAGTCGTTGTTTGCACTATGAGCCGCGAAACAGGAAGCGCCGGTAATTCATTATTATATAATGATTTATGCGGTGGCAGGAACTTATGCGCGAACCGCAGGATGTTATCACCGCGCTTTACAGGCGCACGGGCTCAACGCAGGAAGCCTTTGGTTGGGGGTTTGGGGGCAGCCTCCGGCTGTTTCAGCAGCCGTAGTTCGCACTATGATTCGCAAGACATGAAGCGCTGATAAAAGAGCCCCCCAAATTCTCTTTAAAAGCGCACGCGCAGCGCAGCGCTCATAATCAAAAAACACAAAACCGCGCCGCAGGAAGTTATCATCCTGCCTCAGGAAGTTATCACCGCGCTTTACAGGCGCACGGGCGCAGCGCAGGTAGCCTTTGGTTGGGGGTTTGGGGGCAGCCGGAGGCTGTTCCCTTATGCGGAGTTCGCGCTATGAGCCGCAAACCATGAAGCGCCGGTAAAAAAGCCCCCCAAAAACTCTTAAAAAGCGCACGTGCAGCGCAGCGCTCATAATCAAAAAACATAAAACCCTGCCGCAGGATCGTACGTGCACGCCATAGGATCGTACGTGCACGCCATAGGATCGTACGTGCACGCCATAGGATCGTACGTGCACGCCATAGGATCGTACGTGCACGCCAT
>JAITHF010000249.1 GCA_031280115.1 Spirochaetaceae bacterium
CAGGAGCAGGCCGCGGCGCGGGTTGACGCTATGCTCGCGGGCCTGGGCGATGCGGGAAGCGCGGCGGTGAAAGCGAAAGCCGCGGAACTTGAGCGGTTTCAGGAAGCAGAGGACCCGCCGGAGAAACTGGCCCGTATCCCCCACCTTTCCCGCTCGGACCTGTCGCCGGAAATTGATCATATTCCCCGGCGCCTTGCCGAAACAGAGGGCGTGCCGGTTCTCATCCACGATATTTTTACCAACCGCATCACCTATATTGACCTTGCCTTTCCGCTTGACATCTTCGAGCCGGAGGATTACCGGTGGTTCCCCCTCTTTTCAAAGATGATCGTTTCTATGGGGCTTCCTGATATGGACTACGGGGAAGTGTCGAGCCTCATGGCGCGGACCTTAGGGGGCTTTTACGCTGTTCTTGAATGTTCCTCGCCGGTTCCTGAAGCAAGGCGCGCGGTGAATCTGCCTCAAGGAGGCCCTGCGGAACTCATTGGCAGGGACTGGCTCATATACCGCGTCAAGGCGCTGGACGAGAAAACCGCCCCGGGCCTTGAGATAGCAGCGCGGATCATCCTTGAGGCGGACTTTACGGATGTACGGCGGATTAAGGATATACTGGCGGAACTGAAAAACGATCTTGAATCGAGCCTTCCGGCTGCGGGGCATAGTTATGCGTCCACCCGGGCGGGGCGGCGCATCTCCCGGGCCAACACGCTCAAAGAAATCTGGCGGGGAATAAGCCAGTTCCTGTTCATCCAGAGCCTTACGGACGCGGACCTTGGGGCCATAAGCGGGGCGCTCGCGCGGATACGGGACACACTCGCGTCCCGGGCCGGGCTTATCGTTAATCTCACCGGTTCCGGCAGCGCTCTTGACCGCGCCCTTGACCCTATTGGCAGGAACTTTGGCCGTTTCGGGGCGCCCCGTCCAAGCAACCAGCGGTGCGCCGGGGCGGAGGCGTTTCACGGGCTCTTAGGCGAGGGCCCGGGCGCGGCAGGGCAGGACGAAGTCTACACGGCCCGGTCGTTATGCAACGTGGGCTTTGCGGGCATGACCGTACGCGCCGCCCCGTTCTCCCCTGCTGATCAGGCGGTTGAAAAACTGCTGGCCCACGCGCTTTCCACCTCAGAACTCTGGGAGGATATACGCATGAAAGGCGGGGCCTACGGCGCGTTTGCCAATGCGGACATTATCGAAAGCGCCTTTGAGTTTTCCACCTACCGGGACCCCAATCCCCTGCGCTCACTTGACGCCTTTTCCACGGCGCTTAAACGCATGGGGCGGATGCCTCTTGATGCGGCGTTTCTTGAGAAATCGATTATCGGCGAGTACGCCAGAGAGACCCGCCCTCTCAGCATCACTGACAAGAGCATCGCGGATTTTATCCGGTTTCTTATTGGGTTTGAGGACCGCCACCGCGCTGAAAGGCGGAAAAAGCTCCTTGCCCTCTCTGCTGAGGAGATAAAGGCCGCCGCGTCCCGCCTTGCCAAAGAAAACCCCTCGATGGTTATCATCACCGGAGCGGAACGTTCCGACCGGGCTGCCGCGGCTCTGGGGGGAGTCAGGGTTCGGCAATTAGTGTAGAGGAAGGGGGCAAGGCGCCGCCTGAGGCAAGGGCGCTGATAATCAGCGCAAGAGGTTCGGCTTCTTTACCGGTTTCCATGACCGCTTCCGCTTCACCGCCGGACTCGTCCCGATAGCGCACGGTGATGAGCGGGGGCGGGGCAAAGACGAGCCGCTTCCACCAGATTTTTTCCATCCTAAACGCGGCGCCCAAAAGCCGTTCTTTGGGAATAAAAAAGGTTTTTTCCCGGGGCGCCTCTTTTCCCGAAGCGGTTCGGGACAGGGCGTCGAACCAGCCTTCATGGGGGAAGTGGTGAAACCGCGCCCCACCGCTTGCAGCAATGAAAAGCCCCCACAAAGGGGCGTCAAACCCTTTCCAGCCGCGGACATAGCGGGCGAGGCAAAAGCCGAGCACTGTTTCCCCAATGCTTTGCGCGTAGGAGCGCCAGAAGCCTGCCGGGTCTTCTTTGGGGGAAATCACCGTAATGTCCGGCACGCGGCCACGGTTATGCCGGTTCCCTGCCAGTCTGTGATGACCGGGTCCCCGGCGCTGACCGGCAGGGTTACGCGGAGGCGGTACAGGTCGGACAAGAGGTCCGGTATCCGTTCTCTAGGGCAGGGGAGCAGGGTTTTGACCGGAAGCCGCCTGACAGCCAAGATGTCCCGGGCGTCTTCCGCAAGGGCGCAGGTGGCGGTAACGACCCGTTTGGGCGCCCTGATTTCCTCTTGAGCGTAGGCCGCGCCCCGGGGGCAGGCGTTGCCTGTAACCGCGTCCCCTTCGACACGCAGCGCACACCCTAGAGGGCACATAATACAGGTAAGCGAAACCATAGGAACCACCATAGCCCATTATCAATCCATCATCAACCCCCTGCGGGCAGCCGGAGGCTGTTTCACGTGCTTCTTGTAGCGCGAGGGTTTGCAATTTTAGTCACCCCCTGCGGGGGATTCAGGTGCTTCTTGCGGCGGGAGGGTTTGCAATTTTAGTCACCCCCTGCGGGGGATTCACGTGCTTCTTGTAGCGAGAGGGTTTGGGGGTTTAGTCACAACCCAGAAGTTGCGCCTCACCGCGCTTTGATAACGCACGGGCGCAACGCAGGAAGCCTTTGGGTGGGGGTTTGGGGGAACTGGTTCCCCCAAATTCTCTTAAAAGAGGCGCGAAAGCGCCGGCAGCCTCCGGCTGTTTCAGCAGTCGTCGTTTGCACTATGAGTCGCAAAATAGGAAGCGCCGGTAAAAAAATCCCTCAAATCATCTTCGAGAAGCGGCG
>JAITHF010000263.1 GCA_031280115.1 Spirochaetaceae bacterium
GACCCCCGAATAAGTTGTTCTGACCCCCGAATAAAGTTGTTCTGACCCCCGAATAAGTTGTTCTGACCCCCGAATAAAGTTGATTGGAACCAACAAAACGCCCGCCGGTGTTCTCCGGCCTTTAGGTTGTACACAACCTGCGGCGCCTTGTGAGGGGGGCAGGCCGGCGGGTCCCGGGAAAAACCCTGTCCGGCCTGCGGGTTATCTGGCTGCCGGCAGGACACGGCGCCCGTTGATAAAGAGCCGGACCTCCTGTACTGCCGGAAAATTCCGGCGGATGCCCGCATCTAACCCGTGCAAACTCCGCAGGACCTCCCCGTCTTTGGGGCGCCCCTCCTCCAGCGCCGGCAGCGCCGCTTCCTCAGAAAGGTCCGCGTACACCACGGCGTCCCGGTACAGCAGGGAGCGGAGCCGGGCCTCCTTGTAAAAGAGCGGCGCCGCGCGGGGGGAAACCGGCCCGAGCAGGGCCTCCTCTACATAACGCTGAATAGCAAGCTCCTCTGAGGCAAGCCGGGGCAGCATCCGGTCCTCAACCATAAGCCGGTTATCCCCGATAGCGTAAAACACGAAAGTCCGGCGGGCAGACGGGGCGTTGGCCGCTTCCCGCGCGGTATACGCCCCCAGGCCCGCAAGCAGCAGAAACGCCCGCAAGCGCCTCCAAAACACCAGCGACCGGTTACTCAACAGCGGTATACCCTCCTGTTTGTTCAAAGTCCGCGATAAAATCGCATATACCGTTATATAACGCTTCCGAGAACTTCCGCAAGCGCTGCTCATCGGCAAACAGCGCCGCGTCTTCCTCATTGGTGAGAAACCCCAGTTCCACCAGCACCGCGGGCATACGGGTATTCCTGACCACAAACCACTCTTCCGCCTTTATGCCCCGGGAAGGCAGGGCGCTCCCAAGGGTCCCCTCGAACTGCCGCAGGATCGACTTGGCCATGAGGATGCTCTCGGTGATAAACTCGTCCTGCACCATTGCCTCGTGAATGGCGATAAGCTCCTCTGAGCCTTCATACTTGGACGGGTCAATCACCTTCCGTTCATACTCAGGCTTGAGGTACCAGACCTCGTAGCCCCGCACGCTCTTATTAAACGACGCGTTCGCGTGGACCGAGATAAAGACAACCGCTTCGTTTTCCTTGAGGGAAACCGCGTTGGCAAGGTCAACCCGCTCATTCAGCGAGGGGTATACGTCGCTGTCCCTGGTAAGCAGTATCCGCTTGTCAGGAAAGCCCCGGACAAGGCGTTCATAGAGGTCTTTGCCCACCGTAAGGGTGATGTCTTTCTCCACGAGCCGTATATTCCTGCCGCTTATAACGTGGCTGCCCAGGGCGCCGGTATCTTTGCCCCCGTGCCCGGGGTCAACGATAACCGCGGCTATCCTGAAGGCCGCCTCATGGGTAATGGCCCGCTCAAGCGCCTGTTTGAGGGCGGTTACAAAGGGTTCGGGGAAACGGAGCTGGCCTTTCTCGATAAACGGCGCAGGCGGGGAAAACAGGTCCCGGTGGTCAACGAGCATCATCCCCGGGGCGCCCGGGTCTCCTGCCTGAAACGCCGCGTAATGGCCGGCCAGCACAAACACGCCGGACTGGAAGAGCGGGTCCCACTGGAACAGGGCCCCCTCTCCCTGCACCTGCCGCAGGGCGTTCAGGCTGGCAAGCACCTCGTTCAGCGTGAGGGGCCTGCCCTCCCCGTGGGCCTGGGCCAGGGCCGCGAAGAGCAGCGCCCCCAGCACAAGGCCCGCAGGGCATGGCCGGACCCCGTGCGCCGGCGCCGGTTCAGCCAAGGAAGCGGTCATCAAGATAATAAACCGCCCCTTGATACCCGCCCCGTATGAGGGCGGCCCAGAAGCCCCGCCCCAAGGCGGACGGCAGAACCCCGGAGCCTTCCCCAAGGGGCAGGGGCAGGCCCGTAAGCTCCCGTACCGCGTCAAGGGTTTCCCCAGGGCTTCTCCCCATATAATCAGTGAGGCCCGAATCCATAAAGGCCGGAAAGGGGATGATACCGGCTGCCCCTTCGGAATCAGGCATCGCCGCAAGCAGCGCCTCCAGTTCCGGCGGGATAGGGAAGGCCGGAGGCGGGAACGCCCCGGGAGCGGCAGGGCCGTCCAGGAAGGCCCGGGTATCCGTGTTCGGCGCCTCAAGGCGGATAAGGATAGAGCGGGCCGCCTGTTCCGCGGCCTGTACTGCCTGTTCCCGGGTAGGCGCGGCGCTTATAACATTGCCGCACTTGGCCACGTTGTTTTCGGGAAAAGAGACGGCGCTCCCTTTGGCGGCCCGGGAAAACACCTGTTTCACATAGGCCGCGGATTCTGCGGCAGCAAGGCCCCGGATGGTACGCACCGCCCCCGGAATAGAGATGAACGCCCGCTCGGCGCTGGTCCACCGCCGCGTCGGGGCAAGCGAGGAGGGCGCCTCGCCTATGGCTATCTGGATGGCGCCTTTGGTGAGGATTACCCCTGAGGCGCAGGGATAGGTCCAGCCTGACATATACCCCCCTGAAAGGCGCGCCGCGATTTCCCCGATCATAGGGCCCTTGGCGGTGAGTTTCATGTCTCCTTTGGCGGCGCCGTTGGTAATCCCCAGGGCCCTGGCGCCGGCCTCAAAGACTTGCAGGAGACCGGCAATGCCTGGTCCTGTACAGGCCGTGGGCATGGTGTGCCCCATTTCGATAAAATAGGGCGGGAAGAAGATATGCCGGTCCGCAAGGCCGCATATTGTCATCTTCCCCTTATAGACCAGGGCGTCCACCGAGAACTCAGGGCCCTCCATGTATTCTTCCACGATAACCCGTGCGGAGCGGGAGAAGGCCAGGGCGTCTTTCACGGCGGCGCCCAGTTCTTCAGGGCCGCGGGCCGCGCGGCACCCCCGGGCGCCCATATTATCAACCGGCTTTACCACCACCGGATAGGGAAAGGGCAGGGCCGGTTCTATTTCCGGCGTTTTTGTGAGGATAACAAACCCTGGGGAGGGCAGGGATGCGAGGGCGAAGCGGCGGCGCATCCGCTCTTTATCCGAAGCGTCCAGCGCCGCTTCATAGGGTATGCCGGGGAGGCCGAGCCGCCCGGCTGCCCAGGCCGCGGTTGCGGAGAAGTCGGTTCCGGCGGTCATAATGCCTGCAAGGTTTTCTTTTGAGCGCAGGGAGCGGGCAAGGGTTTCGATACCTTCTTTATCTTTCAGGTCGATCTGTTCAAAACGGTCCGCCAGCGCCGCGCAGGGCGCGCGGGGGTCTCCGTCAGCCGCGACAGTGGCAAGCCCCATTTCCCCGGCGATTCTGATAGCAGGCCCCTGCATTATTCCAGCCCCAAGGATTAGTAACGTTTTACGCATACTGGTTTATCGGCTTTTTTATATGTTCTATACAACCCCCTGCGCAGCCGAAGGCTGTTTCAATGGCAGGCCGGGTTTCTGGTGCAGGGATCGCATGACGTAACGCCTCAGCGGAATTCGATAGCGCACGGGCGCGAAGCAGGCAGCCTTTATGGGGGGTTTGGGGGGTCTATGACCCCCCATAAACTCTTCAAGAGGCGCGAA
>JAITHF010000278.1 GCA_031280115.1 Spirochaetaceae bacterium
AAATATATTAAAAAATGACCGGATTCCGGCGGAGAGGGCTTGACAAAGCCAAAACCGCCCCCATAATTTTTTTGTCGTTTGTCGTTTGTCGTTTGTCGTTTGTCGTTTGCCGTTTGTTCAAACTGCGCCCTGACAAAAACGCGGCACTAATAAATTCTACCATAGTAATAACAACAATACCACAAAACCAATGGTTTTTCAACCCCCCGCTGGGGGATTTTTTTATGAGCGCTGCGCTGCGCTTCGCGCCTCTTTTTAAAAAGAATTTGGGGGCTTTTTTACCGGCGCTTCTTGTTTCGCGACTCATAGTGCAAACTACGACTGCTGAAACAGCCTCCGGCTGCCCCCAAACCCCCAACCAACGGCTGCCTGCTTTGCGCCAGTGCGTTATCGAAGCGCAATGAGGCGCCGCTTCGGGGGTTGAAACAGCCCCAGGGGGTAGGTTAAGATAGAATTATAGAGAGACAGCGAGAAAGGGAATACCTGGGGAGTGATGTAAGAGGTAAAAATATGCGGCTTATTATTCGTAACGATTACGGCGCGGCAAGCCAGTGGCTCGCGGAGTATATTATAGCGCGGATCAACAACTTTCAGAAAGAACAGCCGGAAAAGCCTTTTGTCCTGGGGCTTCCCACCGGTTCGAGCCCTTTGGGAATCTATGAGCGGCTTATCGCGGCGCGCGCCCGGGGCAGGGTTTCATTTGCCAAGGTGGTTACGTTTAACATGGATGAATATGTGGGGCTCGGGCCGGACCACCCCCAGAGCTATCATGCGTTCATGGAGGATAATTTATTCCGGCACCTTGATATAGACCGGAACAACACCCATATTCTTAACGGCGCGTCCCCTGATCCGGCCAAAGAATGCGCGGACTACGAGGCGCGTATCGCCGCCTTTGGCGGTATCGAGCTTTTTCTTAGCGGCATGGGGCGGGACGGGCATATCGCGTTTAACGAGCCCGGCTCCTCCCTGTCTTCCCGCACCAGAATAAAAACCCTTACCGAGGACACCAGATCCGCCAACGCCCGCTTCTTTGGCGGGGATAGGGACAAAGTTCCGCCGCAGGCGCTCACCGTGGGGGTGGGAACCGTCATGGACGCCCGGGAAGTGGCGGTCCTGGTAAGCGGGCGGGACAAAGCCCGGTCCCTCAAGGCCGCCGTGGAAGGAGGGGTCAGCCACCTCTGCACCCTCTCCTGCCTCCAGATGCACCCAAAAGCCCTTATTGTATGCGACGAAGACGCAGCCTATGAACTTAAAGTAGGCACGGTTAAGTATTTCAAGGGCCTTGACCCGTAACGCCCCCTAAAGGCTTCATGCGTTGCGCCCGTGCGTCCGCGAATTCCGCTGAGGCGCACCTTCGGGGTTGTGACTAAAATTGCAAACCCTCCCGCTACAAGAAGCACCTGAAACAGCCTACGGCTGCCCCCAAACCCCCAACTAAAGGCTTCATGCGTTGCGCCCACACGCCCGCAAAGCGCGGTGAGGCGCAACTTCAGGGTTGTGACTAAACCCGCAAACCCTCCCGCTACAAGAAGCACCTGAAACAGCCTTCGGCTGTTGCTTGATTTATCGCTCGTATGGGGGTACGCTTATAAGTATGTGCCTTTCTGCGCCCAAAAACGTTTCGCCCTTGCCTATCCTTAAAGACCGTGAAGCGCTGCTCCTTGAAGAGATCAAAGCCTATCTTGCCGCGGCGCTTCCCCAAGAGGCCGCGCTCGTGGAAGAGCAGTTTCGATGCCTTCAAGGGCTGGGGGAAGCGATCTCCCAGTATCCGTCAGTACGGGCCGCTGAAAAACTGCGCCTCAGCGGGCGGGACGAAGAGAGCTTAATCAGCGCCTTGTCCAGCTTCGCGTCCCCGTCCCATCTTTTTCATATTCCCACGCGGGTTGTGGCTTTCCGGAGCTTTCTGGTGGCCAAGTTCAACGCATTCTCCTTCCTGTCCCGCCTTACTCAGGACAAAGCGCGGTTTTACCGCCCCCTGCGGCAGGCGCTCTTTTCGATTATCTGCGTCCTCATGGCTGAAGACGTGTACTTTGCCTGCCTTGGAAACCGGATGTTCTCCAAAGAAAGCAAAGCTGCCCTGGCGCACGACCTCCTTTCCCTGTGGGATACGGGCAAGGAGCCCGACGCGGTAAGCCACCTTCCGGCGCTGGAGGCGCTGTGGACCGCCCGGGACGAGACGCCGCCTAGTTTCGGAACCATGGAAGGCTCAAGCGAGCTTATCCGCTTCTCCATGGACATGGAGGAGTCCTGGCAGGGCTTTTTGATGTCCCATTCAGGGCATAAAGAAACCCGCTGGGCCCTTGAAGAGTTTCTGTTCGGCCTTTCTTACGAAGAGATACTGACCGTGCGTTCATGGCTGATACGGTTCGGCATCAGCGCTGTAGGGCGGGACGAGGTGCGCTCCTATGCGGGCAGCCGCCCTGCGTACGGGACCGTTAAGGCCGCGGACCCCCGGGCTATCTATGACTTTTATATCGAGCGCCGGGACGCGGCGCAGGTCCGGCGGCGGCTCCTCATGCCCGGGCCGAAGCGCACGCTGGAAGAGCTGTACCTTACCTACCTGGTGGCGCTGGATCATGGCTGTCCGGTTTCCCCGCCTGCCTGATTTCCCTGCCCCTCTACTGGTTCTCGTACCGCTCGGTTTCGCGGGAGATATACTCAAGGAGAACCCCGGCCTGCTGGAACAGCGCCTCTGAGTCCTGCGGGTCATGGTAGCGGCGCTGGCACACCACCCGTTTGATGCCGCAGTTAATAATCAGCATGGCGCAGGTCCGGCAGGGGGTCATCGTGCAGTACAAGGTAGCGCCGGCAATGGCAATGCCCCGCTTGGCGGCCTGGCAGACGGCGTTTTGTTCGGCGTGGACGGTTCGCACGCAGTGGGTGGTCATGCCGCCGTCTTCGTGGAGCATGGTTTTAAGCTGGTGGCCGGCTTCGTCGCAATGGGGCAGGCCAGACGGGGCGCCTACATAGCCGGTTACTAAGAGCTGGTTATCTTTGGCAATAACGCACCCTGACCGCCCGCGGTCGCAGGTGGCCCGTTTTGCGATGGCGCCGCACACTTCCATAAAGTATTCATCCCAGGTGGGCCGGTTCATGGTAATCGCTGCTCCTCTCAGGCGGGGCGCCTCCAGACGCGAAGGGCTTTTTTATAACCCCGGGCGTATGCCGGTTATGCGGCGTACCCGCGCTGTTCTATGATACGCTATTCTGTTTGATAGCGCCTCTAAATTCAACCCCCTGCGGGGGATTCACGTGCTTCTTGCGGTGAGCGGGTTTGCAATTTTAGTCACAACCCCGAAGGATGCGCCTCAGCGGAATTCGACAGCGTTAGCGGCGCAGCGCAGGAAGCCCCCTGCGGGGGATTCAGGCGCTTCTTGTTGCGGGAGGGTTTGCACGTTTAGTCACAACCCTGAAGGATGCGCCTCACCGCGCTTTGATAGCGAAAGGGCGCGGGGCATGAAGCCCTTGGTTGGGGGTTTGGGGCAGCCGGAGGCTGTTTCAGCAGCCGTCGTTTGCACTATGAGCCGCAAACCATGAAGCGCTGATAAAAAAGCCCCCAAATTGCATTATAAAAGCGCACGCGAAGCGCAGCGCTCATAACCGAACAGCCTGCGGCTTTCATGGCGCGGGGAGGTATCCGCAGGGCGCGGACGTAAGGGGGCAGGGCAAGCGGAAGGGCGCGGCGCAGGAAGCCTTTAGGGGACAGAGCAGGCGAAAGGGCGCGAAGCATGAAGCCTTTATGGGTGGTGTGGAGGGTCTATGACCCTCCACATTTATTCCAAAAGCGCAAGCGCAGCGCAGCGCTCATAACCGAACACCCTGCGGGTGCTTCAGTGACTCAAGGTACGGCAGGCCGGGTTTCCGGTGCAGTGCTTGCATGATGTAACGCCTCAGCGGA
>JAITHF010000298.1 GCA_031280115.1 Spirochaetaceae bacterium
TGCCGGTGTTTTTATGAAGCGCCTCGTTTTCCTTAGCCCACAGGATAGCGCGTTCCCTGTCTTTTTCGCGATTGGAGAAGGGGGTGAGTATCCATTTATTGCCAGCCCAAGCGTAGCAGGCTTGGAATTTGCCGGCGTCTTGGCGCCATGAGCAGCGTATTTCTTTTTTGGTATTTCCCATGAAAAGCCTCTTGTATTTCTGTTAATGTATTAACATTTTTTATTAACAGTTTTCAAAAACCGTTTATAATTCATTATTATATATAGAATTATGAAAATATCTACACCCCCAATTCGATTGCAACAATCGGGTATGAGGCGTTTTCTGGGTGTGCCGGCCTTACCAGCTGTTACCCTGTCCCGCCGGACGCACTTCGTAGGCAATTTGTTTCCCTCAGGGGCGCAGCTTACCTACCGCGACTAGGGCGCGTTTTGGGAAGAGGTTGGAGGGCTTTTGTATTGAGCGCTGCGCTTCGCTTGCGCTTTTTAAAAGAATTTGGGGGAACCAGTTCCCCCAAACCCCCCATAAAGGCTTCCTGCGCCGCGCCGCTCACGCCATCGAATTCCGCTGAGGCGCCGCTTGTGGGTTGTGACTAAAATTGCAAACCCGCTCCCCGCAAGAAGCACGTGAATCCCCCTATGGGGGTTTATTTTTTTGGTTATTTTTACTAGAGTAAAGGATAAATCTTCACGCAAGGAGTGCTCACAGTGGAAGCTCTCAAGAGAAACCCCTCATGGAAAGGGCGGCGCGGGCCTGTGGCGCTGGTCATCATGGACGGCGCCGGCTATGGAAAATATAAAGACGGCGACGCGGTGGCGGACGCCAAAATGGACCACCTCACGGCAATTAAAGCAAAAAGCCCCCATATAACCCTCAAAGCCCACGGTAAGGCCGTGGGGCTCCCCTCCGACGAGGACATGGGCAACAGCGAAGTCGGGCATAACGCTATGGGGTGCGGCAGGGTCTTTGACCAAGGCGCCGCGCTGGTCTCCCGCTCCCTTGAAACAGGCGCCCTTTTCACAGGCGGCGCATGGCAAGAGGCGGTAGCTTATGTAAAAGGGTCAGGCGGCGCCCTCCACTTCATCGGCCTCTTTTCCGACGGCAACGTCCACAGCCACCTTGACCACCTCAAAGCCATGATCGCGCAAGCCAAAAAAGAGGGGGTGCGAACCGTGCGGGTCCACACCCTCTTTGACGGGCGGGACGTGGGGGAAACCAGCGCCCTTGCGTATATCGACCCGTTTGAAGCGTTTCTCGCGGAACTCCGCGGGCCGGGCTTCGACGCCCGCATCGGGTCGGGCGGGGGCAGGATGTGGATTACTATGGACCGCTACGGCGCTGACTGGAGCATGGTGGAGCGGGGGTGGAACACCCACGTCCACGGGGAAGGCCGGCAGTTTGCTTCGGCACGGGAGGCGGTGGAAACCTGCCGCAGAGAGATTGACGGCATCATCGACCAAGACCTCAAGGAGTTTGTAATCGCGGAAAACGGAAAACCCATTGGGGCTGTTCGCGACGGGGACTCGGTTATCTACTTTAATTTCCGGGGGGACCGGGCGCTTGAGATTACCGCGGCCTTCGAGGAGGACTCTTTTGATAAGTTTGACCGGCGCTCCCGCCCCAAGGTCTGCTATGCGGGCATGATGGAGTACGACGGGGACGCCCGCGTTCCCAAGCGCTATCTTGTGAGCCCCCCTTCTATTGACAGGACTATGGGAGAGTACCTGGCGGCGTCAAAAATCCGGACCCTGGCGATTTCCGAAACCCAGAAGTACGGGCACGTTACCTATTTTTTCAACGGCAACCGGACCGGCAAGTTCGACGAGGCGCTGGAAGACTATGTGGAGATTAAGAGCGACCTGGTGCCGTTTGAACAGCGCCCGTGGATGAAGTGCGCGGAGATTGCCGACGCGGTTATCCAGGCCCTGGGATCCGGAAAATATGATTTTATCCGGCTCAATTTTCCCAACGGCGACATGGTGGGGCATACCGGCGTGTATCAGGCGGTGGTCTGTTCCATGGAGGCTATGGACATCCAGCTTGGGCGTATCGCCAAGGCGGTGGAGGCCGCAGGCGGGATTATGGTGGTTACTGCGGACCACGGGAACTCGGACGATATGTTCGAGCATGACAAAAAGAGCGGGAAAGTGGTCTATAAAGAAGACGGCACGCCTAAGGCGAAGACCAGCCACAGCCTCAATCCGGTGCCGTGTATTATTTACGACCCTGAGTATAAGGGGGAGTACGATAACAACCCGGCCCATTGGCGGGCCGGTTTGGGGATAAGCGCTCTTGCCGCGGCCTGCATTGAGCTCTTAGGCTTTCTGCCGCCGGCTGATTACGACCCGTCTCCTATGCCGCTCACCGCGCTTTGAGAGCGGAAGGGCGCGGCGCATGAAGCCTTTAGGGGTGGTTTGGAGGGACTATGACCCTCCAAATTCTCTTCAAAGAGGCGCGCAGCGCCGATAAGTCATTATACGATAATGATTTATATGGGGACAGGACAGTTTATTTTGCTCGCAAACAACTTTATTTTGCTCGCAAACAAACTTATTTTGCTCGCAAACAAACTTATTTTGCTCGCAAACAAACTTATTTTGTTCACAAACAAACTTATTTTGCTCGCAAACAAACTCACTTTGCTCGCAAACAAACTCACTTTGCTCGCAAACAAACTCACTTTGCTCGCAAACAAACTCACTTTGCTCGCAAAAAAACCGGTTTTCCTGCCGGGCTCTGTTCTTATAATAAGACTTATCGGCGCTTTCGCGCCTCTTTAAGAGAATTTGGGGGCTTTTTTACCGGCGCTTCATGGTTTGCGGCTCATAGCGCAAACAACGACTGCTGAAACAGCCTTCGGCTGCCGGCGCTTCATGGTTCGCGGCTCATAGCGCAAACAACGACTGCTGAAACAGCCTTCGGCTGCCCACAAACCCCCAACCAACGGCTTCCTGCCTCGCGCCAGTGCGTTTACGAAGCTCGCTGAGGCGCCGCTTCTGGGTTGTGACTAAACCCGCAAACCCTCTCACCGCAAGAAGCACGTGAACCCCCTTCGGGGGCAGCCTCCGGCTGTTATTCGAAGAGGATGCCGAGCCAGTGGGCTTTCTCACTCATGTCCGCGCTGATGAGGCCCGCCGCCACAGGGGAGGTGGTTTCCGCCACAAGCCATGAGGTGCCGGCAAACGTGAAATGCGCGCCGGCCCCGGGCACATCCGCAAGCCCCATGGCGTGGCTGTAGCGGCTGGAAACCATAATCGCCGTTGGTATGTTCGCCTGCGCCAGAACCACGGCCCACAGGAGGGAGCGGCTGTCGCAATCCCCCCTGCCTTCAAGGGCCGCGCTCACTAGATTCACAAAATCGCTGCCCATAAGGTCCCGCTCGTAGGCAAAAGACTGGACCCAGCTCAGGGCTTTACCTGCCAGATCCCGATTGGATACTGCCGGAATGTTCCAAAGCCGCTCAAGGGCGAATGCTATATGAGCGAGGCGCTCAAAAGAGTCCCGGTACACCGCCCGGTAAAAACGGATCCACGCCTCTTTCCATAAAGGGGACGAAGCGTACCGTTTAAGCACGTCAAACTCCCTGTCCACCAAAGCCTGCGCTGCTTTGGCGTCATGCTCATACACCAAAGCCTGCGCGCCAAGCCCCGCTATGGGGAGGGTCCGGGGCTGCCCCCTGGGATATTTTTGATCTATGAGAGGCCCCGGCGCCCGCCTGTCCTGGGGCGTGGGGGCAATGGAGTTCAGCGCGGAAAGGTGGAATGCCCGCAGGTCTTCCCGTCCGGCCTGCCCGTAGGCAAGGGCAAGGAGGATCGGCTTTGGAACATTCCCGCTGCTTTCAGGCCGGTCAAGCTCAACACAGAGGCCAAGCCCCTCGGAAAGGCTTCCGGCGTTCTGGAAGCGCAGCGTGATAAGCGCGGCCTCTTTCCCGCGGTACTCAAAATAGTCTGCCGCCCCCTGATTTTTCAAACGCCGCTGGATGTCTTCTGCCAGGGCTTTGGCCGAGGTATATGCCTGCGCCGGATACACCCGCAGGTCAAAACGGGCGCCTTGAGGGGATTGGAAGGAGAACTGGCTCTCGCCGTTGCCGCCGGTATGCTGGTACCCTTCGGGAAGATCGATGAGGAACCCCCACTGGGAAGAGTGAAGCGGCGCTGGGAAAAGCGGGCTTTGCGCGGACAGAGACGCAGCCAGCAGCAGCGGGAGCGCACCCGGCATATTTTTAACCATGTTACTAATCATATTTATATATCGCCCCCTGCGGGGGTTTTAGTGACTCAAGGCAGCCTGCGGCTGTTTCAGGCGCTTCCTGCGGCGAGAGGGTTTGCGATTTGAGGCACAAACCAGAAGGATGCGCCTCAGCGGAATCCGCAGGCGGAAGGGCGCGGCGCAGGAAGCCTTTAGCGGGGGTTTGGGGGCAGCCGTAGGCTGTTCCCTTACGCGAAGTTTGCAAAAGAATACGCGAAACATGAAGCGCCGGCAGCCGAAGGCTGTTCCCTTACGCGAAGTTTGCAAAAGAATACGCGAAACATGAAGCGCCGGTAAAAAAGCCCCCAAATTCTCTTCAAAGAGGCGCACAGCGCCGATATTTTG
>JAITHF010000060.1 GCA_031280115.1 Spirochaetaceae bacterium
TATTTGAGTCAGAAATGATTGTATTTGAGTCAGAAATGATTGTATTTGAGTCAGAAATGATTGTATTTGAGTCAAATACAGACTTTTTTGTCTGCGGTTTGATGGTATATTCAAGCATAACATACGGTTTACTGCGGGATGGTGCTATATGTTCCGGCCTGCCCATCGCGCCTGCCCCAAATACGCTCAGCGCCGCCTTTCTGATGAGCGCGAAGAGAGCGGAAAAAGCGAAAAAAGCGAAGCGGGAATATATATAGAAAGAAAAAAAAGAAAAAAAAGTTGGGAAAAATATTAAAAAATGACCGGATTCCGGCGGAGAGGGCTTGACAAAGCCAAAACCGCCCACATAATTTTTTTGTCGTTTGTCGTTTGTCGTTTGTCGTTTGTCGTTTGTCGTTTGTCGTTTGTCGTTTGTCGTTTGTCGTTTGCCGTTCGGCCAAACTGCGCCCTCACAGGAACGCCGCCGTCATATAGTTTCATTATGAAAAAATAATACCAGCGCCCTCCCGTCTGGTCAAGAGCTTTCTTTATTGAGCGCTGCGCTTCGCGTGCGCTTTTATAATGCAATTTGGGGGAACCAGTTCCCCCAAACCCCCAACCAGTGCGACGTGTGCAGCGCCCGTGCGTTATCAAAGCGCGATGAGGCGCCGCTCTCTTATCGCCGCGGGTATATGCGTCTAGCTGGCTTAAACGAAGGCCATCAGGAGCGCGGGTCTTCTTGGGTATTGACAGGCTCCTGACTTTGGCGTTCTAATAATGCGTAGGTATCAAGTATTCGTTTCTCAAAACCGTCTACAACCGAATCTTGCATAATCTTTTTATAATTTTCTTTGTTAATAAATTTATATTTTGAATGTTTTAAATCATCAAGACACTCCCCTTTAGTTTCTTGTATTTGATGTACTATCTTTGAGTTGAATCTTTCATCATATATAAACATAGTATTAGAGTACGTCCAATCATCCCTATACCATACTATCGGGTAATATCTACCGTCCCATACTCCCTTTAACTGTTCATAAGAAACTATCCTCATGTGCGTTGATATGTGTTCTTTATCTGTTTCGGTTTCGAGTTTTGTCAGCAAACAAGCAAGTTTTGCCTCAATGACCAAGATTGCTTTTAGGGCATATTCTGATATACGAAACCCTATATCAATATCAGGCCCTAGAAATTCAAGAATATCATTGTCGAAGTCTCTTTCAATAATAATCCTGTTCGTAACATCTGTGGCAGAATTTCTCATTACCGCTGACCATAGCGTTGCTTTTACCGAAAGAAATCCCTTTATCTCTGGTTTAGTATTAAGAAAATCTATACAACCAATCAAGACTTTAAATGTTCTTTCTGGAGCCTTGTACAGTACATTTCCTTTAATGACACGCAGATAAAACAGAATTTCATCGCCTATCATTTTCCACGGAACCGCCAAGGGGAATTCTTGCCTCATTTTTTCTTTGCAAAACCGGAAAAAATCATCAAATATCTCATCCCATTTTTTATTTTTATTCTTAAAAGATGTCGAGTTTACCAAGTCAAAGGAAAAAAACAGATATGTCCCGTCATAATCGGGAGGTGGCGGCGAAGGATATTCATAGGCATCTTTTAATGATTCTCTGACTTTTTCAACCGGGTTATCATCTGTTTCTACCATGCAAAGATCCCCAGCCATTTGCCACGGTTGATTGCAGCGCTCACGGAAACATTGAAATAGTCGGCAATTGGCTTTATAGAATATTGGTTATGAGAAAGATTCTGTTGGGCAATTTCGATGAATTCTGTTTTTGGCATGAGAAACGACGCTGCAAATTCATTTGCCTCATTTTCTTCTTGTGAATAATTATCCAACATTCTAAAATACGCCGAATCTTGAAATCCGTCGTCCGATATTGAATCCCATTTTTTCTTATCATTAAGATAGCCCATGTGTAAAAATAAATGGCCCAACTCATGGGCAACAGTAAATCTTTTTCTTAGAACTGGTTCATCAATATTCAAGTAAATTATAAAGCCTTTCTCTCCATTCTTTTTTATAGCGGCGTCAATTTTATGATCTATACTGATAGGTTTGATTGTTCCATTTAAAAGAGTTGTCGCCTTTTCTGGATCATAGGGATATGTTAAGCCCAGGGTTGTTCTGATAGAATCTGCAATCTCCTCTATTTTTTCTCTGGTAATCATACTATCCTCCAACAAATTAACTAATATCTTCTTTGGAACCAACATAGCGAGGTTAACGGTCCGCTAATACCATTATATAAGCCGATGAGGGGGGGCTTACAAGGGTCATAGACCCTCCAAACCTCCCCTAAAGGCTTCCTGCCTCGCGCCCGTGCGTTTGCGAAGCCCGCTGAGGCGCCGCTTCTGGGTTGTGACTAAAATTGCAAGCCCTCTCACCGCAGGAAGCACGTGAATCCCCCGCAGGGGGTGAAACAGCCGCAGGCTGCCCTACGGCTGCGCGGCGGGGAGGCGGATTATCCGCGCACGGGTTAATACTTCGGCTCCATTCTCCGTAAGAAGAATATCATTTTCAAGCCGGCACCCGCCCTGTACCGGATCATAGATCCCCGGCTCAAGCGCAAAAACCATGCCCGTACAGAGGGCACAGTCATTATCAGGGCGGATTGAAAACGAAGGAAACTCGTGGACATCAAGCCCTATGCCGTGCCCAAGCCCGTGAACCAGCTGCTGTCCCGCGCCGCGCAGAAAATCATGCGCCGCCGCGCCTATGTCCCGGGCAAAAGCCCCGTCCCGCACAAGGCCGAGGGCCAAACCGTATGCCTTTTCAGTAAGCGAAACCATCTGTTCCTGCGCTTCAGTAAGGGGGGCGCGGGCAAAGGTCAGGGTAACATCGCTGGTATACCCCTGATACTTAAGCCCGAAGTCAAGAATAGAAAGCCCCGCGCCGGCAAACGCCTCCTTGGTGTACCCCGGAAAGGCGTGGATCGCCCCTGACCGCCCGGGGCCCGCGGCTATGGTCTCGAAACCGGTGCCCTCACAGCCCAGGTCCCGGCAGGCAGCCTCGATAAAAAGCGCCGCGTCCTGCTCAACGGCGATACGCCCGGACCCCGCCTCTTCCTCGATACGCGCGATAATATCGTTGGTAATTGCCGCAACCCTCCGGTACAACCCGATCTCCCCGGGGTCTTTCACGGCCCGGGCGCGGGCGGCCTCATGGTGCGCGCCGGAATCGCGGCACAGGATCGTAAACCCGCCTAAAACTTCCTTATAACGCAGAACCATCGGGTACGGGGAAGCCGGCGGAACCTCCACTTTGGAACCTGCGGGCAGCGTAAAAATCTCCGCAGCAGCGCGAAGCGCCTTGAACGGGCTGCGTTCAAAGTCAGTATAGGGGATAACCTGGTCCGCATCCCTGTAGCGGGCGCTGATATGTATATCCCACGGCATAAGGAGGGACCGGCGGCCAGCGGACAGAAACAGCGCCGCGTCTGACGGGTGGCCTGAGAGCCAGCGCACGGTGCTGTCCCGCCGCCCTTCGGCGTCCTCGAACATAATGAGATCGATGTGTTCCCGGGACATCCAGTCATACAGCGCGGCCCGTCGTTTTTCATAAGTATTCATCGAAGATTCCTGCTCTCAAGCAGCGTACCGCCGCCCCTTGTATACGGCAGCCCCTGTTACAGCAGCACCGCTCCTGCGACTTTCTTTGCCGCCTCACCGTCAAGAAGGGCGCGGATAATTGCAAGGGCCCAGAGCGCGGCGGTTCCGGCGCCGGTAGCGGTAATCACAGTCCGGTCAACAGCCACAGGCGCATCAACCCACACTCCCTCCGGCACTTTCTCTTGATAACCGGGGTAACAGGCGAAACGCCGGCCATGAAGCACGCCTAGGGGGGCAAGAACCACTGCGGGGGCCGCGCAGATGGCGCATACCAGTTTCCCCGCTTTGCAGGCCGCGCCCACCAGTTCATTTACCCGCGCTGAGGCCGCAAGGTTGGGCGCCCCTGGGATGCCTCCGGGAAGAAGAACCCCGTCCCAGAGCGGGAAAGCGCTCTGGAGCGCGTCTATTATGCCCATGTCTGCGGCAAGAGGTATCCCGTGGGAGCCTTTTACCAGCAGCCGCTCAGTATCATCAGGGCCTTCATTGACCGCAACGGTTTCCACTGTGATACCCGCCCGTCTCAGGTAGTCTATAGGCGTAACTGCCTCCACTTCCTCAAAACCCGGGGCTAACAGAATTCCTACCTTCTTATGTATCTTTTCCATTTTTTCATAGTAGGGGGCCATCGCCCTGCTCGTCAAGCAGCCGGAGGCTGCTTCAACGGCACAAGGTACGGCAGGCCGGCTTCGAGGTGCAGGGCTTTATTGAAGATGCGCCTCAGCGGGCTTCGATAGCGTGAGCGGCGCAGCGCAGGAAGCATTAGTGGGTGGTTTGGAGGGTCTATGACCCTCCAAATTCTTCCCAAAGAGGCGCGAAGCGCCGATATTTTTTATATACCAACACAGCGCGGCAGGAAAACCGGTTTTTTGGGGCCCCAAATAAGTTTTCTGGGTACCCAAATAAGTTTTCTGGGTACCCAAATAAGCTTTCTGGGTACCCAAATAAGCTTTCTGGGTACCCAAATAAGTTTTCTGGGTACCCAAATAAGTTTCCGGGGGAACCAAAAAACGTTCCTGCCCCCGCATAAATCATTGTGTTATAATGATTTACCGGCGCTTCGCGCCTCTTTGAAGAGAATTTGGAGGCTTTTTTACCGGCGCTTCATGTCTTACGGCTCATAGCGCAAACTCCGCGTAAGGGAACAGCCTTAGGCTGCCCCCAAACCCCCAACCAACGGTTTCCTGCGCTGCGCCCATACGCCATCGAAGCGCGCTGAGGCGCCGCTTCAGGGTTGTGACTAAAATCGCAAACCCGCTCGCCGCAAGAAGCACGTGAAACAGCCTACGGCTGGCGAAGGGGGCGGGCGCCGACGGCCACGATGAAGCGCTGGAGCGCAATGAAAATCAGAAGGAGCAGCCCCACAGTGATTTTGGTCCACCATGAGTTAATTGTCCCGTCAAACATAATGAGCGACTGGATGATACCCAAGGTAAGCACCCCGAAGATAGAGCCGAACACATAGCCGGTGCCGCCGGAAAGGAGGGTGCCTCCTATGACGACCGCGGCGATGACGTCCATCTCCATGCCCTGGCAGTGAAGGCCGTAGCCGGAAAGCATATAGAGGCTGAACACCACGCCGGAGACAGCGGAGCAAAACCCGTTCAGCGTATAAATAAGCACTTTGGTGCGCTTTATGGGAATACCCATGAGGAGCGCCGAGGTCTCGCTGCCCCCGAGGGCGTAGATGTTTCTCCCGAACTTGGTATGCAGAGACAGATAGATGCCCCCCAGCATGATGATAAGCGCGATAATCACGTTGCACGAGATAAAGCCGGCGCCGCCGAACCGGAACTTCCAGAGCGCCAGTGAGCGGAGCGCCTCGTTCCGTATGGAAATGGACTGGACGCTGATAAGATAGCAGGCGCCCCGGGCAAAGAACATCCCCGCAAGGGTGGCGATAAAAGGCGGCACGTTCCAGTACGCGATAATAAGCCCCATGCAAAGCCCGATGAGGCTCCCTGCCCCAAGGCCCGCCAGCACCGCCGCCGCCGGATGGAAGCCGGCGGACTCGGTGAGGGACGAGATTATCATGGTGGTAAGGGCAAGCACCGAACCCACCGAGAGGTCAATGCCGCCTGAAAGGATAACAAGGCTCATGCCTGTAGCGGAAACCAAGAGGAAAGACTTGTCGATAAAGAGGTTAAGGAAGGTCTGGAGGGAGAAAAATCCCCGGTACAGCACGGATCCTATAATAAAGGCCCCGAAGAACAGCGCCGTAGCGGCGATAACCGAAAGATACTTAGCGGTAATGCTGGAAAACCCTTTCATCATACTGCGCCCTTTTATTTTTATTTACGGCTTTACCGGTTTTACGGCCCCAAGGGCGCTGAAGAAGCGCCCTGCTGCGCTTGACTGGATGAAACAAACCAGCACCACCACCAGGGCCTTTACCACCAGGGATACTTCCGGCGGCACCCCGAACGCATAGATAGTGGTGGTCAAGGTCTGGATAAGGAGCGCCCCCGCTAAACTTCCTGTGAGGCTGAACTTCCCGCCGGCCATGTTGGTCCCCCCGATTACCGCCGCAAGGATAGCGTCCAGCTCGGTGTTAAGCCCCGCGTTGTTCGCGTCCGCGGATTTCACGTTGGAGCAGATAATAAGGCCCGCGGCGCCGGCGCAGAAGCCGCAGAACATGAAGCAGAAGAGCTTGACCGCTTTCTCGTTTATGCCGGCGTACCAGCTTGCCGGCGCGTTCCCGCCCACTGAGGCGATAAACAGCCCCAGGGCGGTTTTGCGGGTGAAGAGCAGGGCCGCAATATACACGGAAAGGACGATAAAGATGGCCGAGGGCAGCCCCAGAAACCAGCCGCCGCCTATGAAAAAGAAGGGGCGGTAATAAATGGTGATAATCTGCCCGTCAGTGATAAGCTGGGCGATGCCCCGGCCGGCGACCATGAGGACAAGGGTGGCGACAATGGGCTGGATTTTCCCGTAAGCCACCAGCACGCCGTTCCAAAGGCCCAGGGCCGCGGCTAAAAGCAGGGCCCCTGCAACGGCCAGCGCCATCGGGGTATTCGAAACATAGCGCTGGGCGCCGTCAATAATCACCAGCTCCCCCCCTATGAGGCGGGAGGCAAGGGCCGCGGTAATGGCAATGACCGCGCCCACTGAAAGGTCGGTCCCGCCGGTGGCGGCTATCACCAGGGTCATGCCCATAGAAAGGAGCATCACAGGGGCGCCGCGGTTAAGGATATCAATGATGGTGCCGAACAGGTGCCCGTCCCGTATGGTGATTGCAAAAAAGTTTTTTGTGAAAAACAGGTTAAACAGGAAGAGGAGCGCCAGCACGATAAGGGCGCTGAAGGCTTTGCTTCTCATTATGCCGCGGATTTTTTCAGTCATGGCATTCTTCCGCGCCGGCAATGGTTTTCAAGATTTGTTCCGCGTCCATGCCCGGTCCGCGCACCTCGGCGATTTTCCGCCGGTCCCGCATAACCGCCACCCGGTCAGAACACCGGACAACCTCTTCAAGCTCTGATGAGATAAACACCAGGGACATCCCCTCGTCGCACAGGCGCATGGCAAGGTTCATAATTTCCGCCTTGGCGCGCACGTCAATCCCCCGGGTGGGTTCGTCAAGGATAAGCAGTTCCGGCGCCGTAACGAGCCAGCGGGCAAGGATAACCTTCTGCTGGTTCCCGCCGGAGAGGTTTCCCAAAGGCACGTCCTGATGAGGGGCGGCCACGCCCAGCAGCTTTATATATTCGTCCGCCAGTTCCCGCTGTTTTTTAAGGGGGATATACCGGAAGATGCCCTGCTTTGCCTGGAGCGCCAGCATAATGTTTTCCCGTATCGAGAGCTCAAAGACCACGCCGTTTTTCTTGCGGTCTTCCGGGCAGAACCCAATGAACCGGTTAATCGCGTCCCGGGGCTTCTTAAACCGCTGTTTCCGGGATTTCACAAGGAGTTCCCCTGAGTCAGGCTCGTCAATGCCGAAAAGCAGGTTCGCAGCCTCGGTCCTTCCGGATCCTAAAAGGCCGGCGAAGCCCAGAATCTCCCCTTTGCGGATCGTAAGGTCGAAGGGCCGCACTGACCGCCTCTTCCCTAAGAGGCGGGCTTCGATAAACACGCCGTTTTCCCCTGCCGCGGCGCCTCCTTCCGCGCGGGACCGGGTTCCCAGACGGGAGAACGCTTTGCCCGCCATTTTGGAAACAAGCTCGTAGCGCGGCAAGTCTTTGAGGGGGTATTCGCCGATGCGCTTCCCGTTCCGCAGGACCGTAACCCGGTCGCAGAGCTCGTACACCTGGTCAAGAAAATGGGAGATAAAGATAACCGACAGCCCCTCGTCCCGGAGTTTGCGGATAGTGGCAAAGAGCCGGTCAACTTCGGGGCGGTCAAGGCTTGAGGTAGGCTCGTCAAGAATAAGGATTTTGGAATCCATGTCAACCGCCCGGGCTATGGCGGTCATCTGTTTCACCGCCACTGAACAGGAGCCGAGGAGCCGTGTTACGTCAATACGGAGGTTAAGCCGCGCCAGAGCTTCTTCTGAGGCGCGTTTGATATGGTTCCAGTCGATTTTCCCGAAGCGGGTTTTCTGGCGCCCGGCGTGGATGTTTTCCGCCACCGTGAGGTTGTCGCACAGGTTGATTTCCTGATACACCGAGTTGACCCCCATCCTTCGGGCTTCGAGCGGGTTTGCCGGCTCAAAGGGGGCGTTGTTGAGGGTCATGGCGCCGCTGTTTTTTTTATATACGCCGGTCAGGACTTTAATAAGCGTTGATTTGCCGGCGCCGTTTTCCCCCATAAGGGAGTGAATCTCCTGCCGGCGCAGGGTGAAGTCCACGTTATCCAAGGCGCGGACCCCGGGAAACCCGATGCCAATGCCGGACATCCGAAGGATTTCCCCTGCCCTGTCCGCCCTTTCCCCGCTGGCGCCGCCTGTCCCGCTGGCGCCGCCTGTCCCATAGGCGCCGCGCTCCATTTCCGTCATCGTTAAAGCCCCCTTTGCGCCGCAGGGCAGCGGGCCCCGCGGCTTATGCGTTTAGTATTTTCTGCTTGGGAACGCGGCGGCGGCGTTGCTCTGGTCAAAGGTGCTGTCCACCGAATAAACCATCTTGGGCACGGTTTCGCCCTTGAGGATTTTAATGGCCGTTTCCATGACCGGCGGCCCCAAAAGGGGGTTGCACTCTACAGAGGCGTTGAGTTTGCCTGCCATCATGGCTTCAAAGGCGCCTTTTACCGCGTCTACCGAAACGATGATGATGTCGGTCCCCGGAACCTTGCCGTATTCCTCGATGGCTTGGATAGCGCCGATGGCCATGTCGTCGTTGTGGGCGAAGAGGACGTCAATCTGGTCCCCGTCGGACTTGAGAAACGCTTCCATGACTTGCTTGCCTTCGGCGCGGGTGAAGTTGCCGGTCTGGGTCTTAATGACCTTATAGTTCGGGTATTTTTCCAGCACTTCCATAAAGCCGATCTGCCGGTCGGTGGCTGCCGCGGCGCCTACGGTGCCTTGGAGTTCCACCACGTTAAGGGGGTCTTTGCCGCCCCGCCCGATTTTGTCCATGTACGCTGTCAGCCACTCAGCGGCCATGACCCCTTCTTTTTTGAAGTCCGAGCCGATGAACGCGGTGAAAAGGGTGTCCGGGCCGTCGATGGTGCGGTCAACGCAGATGACCGGTATCTTCGCGTCCTTACATTCTTGCAGGATCGCTTCCCAGCCCGAAGAAACCACCGGCGTAAAGGCGATGATGT
>JAITHF010000025.1 GCA_031280115.1 Spirochaetaceae bacterium
TATATTAAAAAATGACCGGATTCCGGCGGAGAGGGCTTGACAAAGCCAAAACCGCCCCCATAATTTTTTTGTCGTTTGTCGTTTGTCGTTTGTCGTTTGTCGTTTGTCGTTTTCGGCCAAACTGCGCCCCAACGGGAACGCCGCCGTCATATAGTTTCATTATGAAAAAATAATACCAGCGCCCTCCCGTCTGGTCAAGGATTTTCTTTATTGAGCGCTGCGCTGCGCGTGCGCTTTTATAATGCAATTTGGGGGAACCAGTTCCCCCAAACCCCCGCTAAAGGCTTCCTGCTTTGCGCCGCTAACGCCATCGAATTCCGCTGAGGCGCCGCTTCGGGGTTGTGACTAAACCCGCAAACCCTCGCACCGCAGGAAGCACGTGAATCACCCGCAGGGTGTGAAACAGCCTCCGGCTGCCCTTCGGGGGTGTGAGGGGAGCCAGACAGGGCTTCCTATTTTCCATATAAAAGAATAGTCCGCGTCTCCCTGCCCCAGAGGGCGGATTATCAAATTGGCCACCATCGCGGCTTTAAACGCCCCCTGCGGCGGCGGCGGCGGGGAAAAAAGGCCCTCCCTGCCGCGGGGAACCAGAGCCGCGCACAAAACCGGCGGCCAATGCTGCCATAGCACCAGATCCGGCCCGCCGGTGATACCCGGCGCGGCCATCTCCAGTTCAGGCCCCCAAAAAACAAACGGCGGATAGGCGCAGGACGAGGGCGCCCCTAATCGTATGGACGCATTGGCTTCCCGCAGCGAACAGGCAAGGGCTTTCAGTTCCTCCGGCAAAAGGGCCCGGGAAACCGCCGCAAGCGGCGCGGCAGCGGGGAAAGAATAGGCGCCCCTTGCTCCGGCGGCGAAAAGGCGCGACCGGTACGCTTCCAGCGGCGCCGCGCTGTCCCGATGGGGAATGAGCGCAATGAAACGAACAGGTTTTGGCTTGGAACACGGCATAAGGCGCTGCCCCCTTTTACTCTATTACAAGATATGTTAGTATACCTCCACTATAATGCCTAAGGAAACAAGATGAAACATAAGACAAAAATACTGGCAGACCGGTTTACGGAGGCCCTGTCAGCGCGTCCGGAGGTGGAATGCGTGTCCCTCAACGAAGCGGCCCTGGAAGACCCGCTGGACCCCTATTTCGCCCTGATTTTCGACGTGTTTTATACCGGCGATATTCCCGGCCCGGAGGTGCGGCGCATCTGGTACGGCCCGGGCATCACCGCCCTTGAGACCTCAAAGCAGGCGCGCAAAGACCGGTTCCTTGCGGGAGAACTGCCGGTGCGCCTTGAGTACAAGGCGGTGCGGGAGATCGACGAGATTGTGTCTTTCGCGGATGCCAAGCGGGAATCCCTGTGGCTTATAAAAGATCTGGGAACCTACGGATACTACCGGCTTACTGAGGGGGCGCTGCTCTTTTCCCGAACCCAATGGATTAAGGAGATACGCCGCCGGCTCCTTGGCCTGGGGGACCGCTTTTGGAACGAACTGCGCCTGGCACATCAGTCCAGCATGGAACACCTTCTGGGGGACCTGGGCGCGGCGTTCCTCCAGAACGACGATTTTCATTATCTTATCTCTTCGGCGCTCTTTATTAAAACCGCGTGCCTTACCCTGTTCTGCGTAAACCGCAGGTTCGAGCCTTCCCACAGAGCGTACTATAATCAGGTAGTCAGGCTTCCGGTCCTCCCTGAATCCTTTCCGGTGCACCTTGAGTCCTTTCTCAAATTCGCGCCGGAAATGACCCGGGAGCGGCAGTATTCCCTTGCCCAGCTCATGGCAAGAGGCGTGGTGGCGCTGTAATCCAAGGAGGAGGGCATGGGGTTTCTCGCGTTTATCATGTTGGCCGCGCCGGCTCTGGCTTTTTCCTGGGACCGGGAAGCGGTTGCCGCGGATCCGGCGGCTATCCTCTCCTACCCGCAAGAAAACTGGCGGGACCAGCGCTACGAAGTATTCCGGTGGGAGGATTTTCCTTCGATACTCATCTTTGACACCGCCGATTACGCGACCCAGGACCGGCTCTTTAAGCGCCTGGCGTTCTTTGTGGAGAAAGCGGGCTTTCGCGGGAGGCTTGCGCCGGACAAGGAGATCGCCCGCCTCCACGGCTGGAACGCCCACGATTACCGCCCCGCTGATTTGGCCGCGTTCTTTGAGAAGGCCCGGCAGGAAAACTTTCCCCTTTCATGGGAGGAGCGGGAGCTTGAGGGCATCCTGCTTAACGCGGGTATCATGTATCAGAACGAGCGGGAAGAGATGAGCGCCGGCGAAGGGGCGGTGATCTCTATTTCACGGGAGTCCCCGGATTACCTCCGTTCCCGTTTCATGGCGCACGAGGGGTTCCACGGTATCTTTTTTATTGACGAGGATTTTAGGGATTTCAGCCGCCGCCGGTTTGAAAACTTTTCCCCTATGGGGAAGCGGTTTATCCTTTCGTTTTTCGATTACCAGCATTACGACATAAAGGATCAGTATCTGGTGGTGAACGAGTTTATGGCGCACCTGCTGCAGCAGCCCGCGTCTCAGGCGGGCGAGTATTTTGGGAAAACCCTGGCCTCCCGCATAGACGCCTCGTCATGGCGGCGTACGGTGCTGCCGGCAAAAGACGAGGCAACGAACTCATGGCCTGATCTTGCCCGGGTATTCAAGGCCGAAGCGGAAGCGTTTTCCGCCTATGTGAACCAGCGCTGGGGGCTTGCCGCGGGGCGGGTGAGCAGGCGGCGCTGAGGCAGGCTTGGCAGAAGCGCAGGATGCTGGTATTGTTTGTTTCGGAGGTTTCTTTATGATGAAAAAGCGTTCGCTTGTTATGTTTATGCTCTTTTCTGTTATTACCCTGGGTATCTACGGGTTCTACTGGATTCATCTTTTGGCAAAGGATATAAACACGCTCTGCCGGGGGGACGGGAAAAAGACCAGCGGTTTACGGGCGTTTTTGTTACTGGGTATTATTACCCTCGGCATTTACGACTTGATTTGGTGGTATATGCTCGGCGACCGGCTGCAGGATACGGCCCCGAAGTATAACCTTTCTTTTAAGGAGAGCGGCGGCGCTATCGTGCTGTGGAGCGTTCTTGGTTCGATTATTATTGTAGGCCCGATTATCAGCCTGTACATCGTGATAAAAAATACAAACGCCCTGATCGAGGCGTACAACGCGCAGCAGCCGGAGGCTGTTTCAACGGCAGGTCAGGCGTGAGGTGCAGTGATCACATGAAGCGGCGCCTTACCGCGCTTTGAGAGCGGAAGGGCGCGGCGCAGGAAGCCTTTAGGGGCGGCTCAAAAATCATGAGGGATGAGCCGGAAATCATGAGGGGTGAGCCAAAAATCATGAGGGGTGAGCCAAAAATCATGAGGGACGAGTCAAAAATTATGAGGGGTGAGCCAAAAATTATGAGGGATGGTCTAAAAATCATGAGGGATGAGTCAAAAATGTCTTTCCCTGACTCAGGGGACGCTGTATCCGAGTCAGAAATGATTGTATTTGAGTCAGAAATGATTGTATTTGAGTCAGAAATGATTGTATTTGAGTCAAATACAGACTTTTTTGTCTGCCGTCTAGTGTTATATTCAAGCATAGCATACGGTTTGTTGCGGGATAGTGCTGTATGCTCCGGCTTGCCTGTTGAGCCTGCCCCAAATGCGCCCTCCGCAGGTTTTTTGGGGGGCTTTTTTTACCGGCGCTGCGCTTCGCTTGCGCTTTTTAAAGAGAATTTTGGGGTAACAACTACCCCCACACACCCCACCAAGATTACAGAGTTTTGCCACAAAACCCAGCGGAAAAACCTGAGGGGGCCCTTAG
>JAITHF010000063.1 GCA_031280115.1 Spirochaetaceae bacterium
CGCATAATGGGTGCAGACCCCGCAAAACCAGACGTATCTAAGGGAGAGGAAGAAAATGGCACGATATACGGGACCTGTTTGTCGATTATGCCGGACCGAGCAGAAAAAACTGCTCCATAAAGGCGGGCGTTGCAAGAGCGATAAATGCCCGATCAATAAAAAGCGGCCTGCTCCGGGGAAAGACCCCAAGTCGCGGCCCGGAAAACGGTCGGATTACGGAATTCAGCTTCGTGAAAAACAAAAACTTCGGCGAATATACGGTATGCAGGAAAAACAATTCGGTCTTTTCTTTGAGCGGGCGTTGCGTATGTCCGGCATTACCGGCGAAAACCTCTTTATAATGCTGGAACGGCGGCTTGATAACGTGGTTTACCGGCTGCGGTTCGCGGTAAGCCGAAGCCAGGCCCGCCAGCTCGTGCTTCACGGACATATACTGGTCAACGGAAAACGGGTCAATGTGCCTTCTTATTTGGTGCGTCCTGAAGACACCATAGAAGTTGGAGAATCCGGCAAGAGTCTTGTCATAATCAAGGACGCCTTAAAGGAGTTCGGTAAATCCGGTCTCATGCCCTGGCTGAAACTTAATCCGGACATTATGAAAGGCACGTTCCTTGTTGCGCCCCGCCGCAGTGATATAACCGACCTCACAGACATTAAAGAACAGATGATTGTTGAATATTATTCTAAATAAGGAGACTCCATGGCCCGTAAGAACCTTTTAAAGGGTATTAAGCGCCCGAAAGGTATCAGTTTTGAACATGGCGAACTAAAATCGAACTACGGCAGATTCGTTGCCGCTCCTTTTGAACCCGGATTCGGAACGACCATAGGCAATACCTTGCGGAGGGTACTCCTTTCTTCGATACAAGGCTACGCGATTACCGCGATTAAGATCACTTCTTACGATGGCGACGGTGTTGCCCACATGGTTTCCAGCGAATTTGAAATTATTCCGAATATTGTTGAGGATACGATTGAGGTTATAAACAATCTCAAGCAGATACGGCTCCGCCTTCCTTCTGAAGTGGATCAGGATACGCTTTTCTATGAGTGGGCAGGCAGGCAGGAAATAAAAAGCGATGATTTTGAACGAGTTGGGCAGGTTGAAATTCTAAGCGCCGGCCAGCATATTATGACCCTTATGGATAACGCGCGGCTCGAATTCGAAGTTCAGATTGATTTGGGAAGAGGCTATGTCCCTTCTGAAGCAAATGAACATTACATCGAAGTAATAGGCACGATACCAACAGACGCGATTTTCTCGCCGGTAAAAAAAGTAAAATACACCGTGGAGCCCACACGAGTAGGACAGCGCAGCGATTACGACAAGCTGGTGCTGGAGATATGGACCGACGGAACCATAAGACCCGACGACGCTCTGGCGGAAGCGGCGAAAATACTCAAAGATCACTGTTCGGTTTTTATTAACTTTGATGAAAACAATCTGGGAATAGATGAGAACATTGATGAAGACGACGAGCGGATTCGGCAGGTTCTGAATACTCCGGTGGAAGAATTAGAATTATCAGTACGCTCGTCAAACTGTCTTAAAAACGCGAATATTAAAACTATCGGGGAGTTGACCCGCAAGACCGAAGACGACATTACCAAAACCCGCAATTTCGGGAAAAAATCCTTACAGGAAATAAAAGAAAAACTCCGGGAATGGAATCTGAGTTTAGGGATAACCGACCTTAACGTCTTAAAAAACGCGGTGAAAATTACCACCCCAAAGGAAATAGAAGATGAAGCATAAACGAGGTTTTAACCCCCTTGAACGTATGGCGGCGCACCGAAAAGCCCTGTGCCGCAATATGATCACGTCCCTTTTTAGATACGAGCGGATACGGACCACCAAGGCGAAGGCGCTGGAAATCCGCCGGAGCGCAGAAAAGCTTATAACCCGCGCAAAAATCGATTCTGTCCATAATAGAAGGATTGTTTCTGCCCGCCTCTACGATGAAGGCATGGTGGCCAAGCTGTTTACTGACATCGGCCCCCGCATGAAAGACAGGCCGGGCGGATATACCCGAATACTGAAACTTGGAAAGCGGCAAGGGGACGCGGCAGAATTAGTCATTCTTGAACTGGTGGATTATAAACTGGAAACAGAAGAGGCGCAGGAAAAAGAAGCGAAAAAGAAGGCGGCCAAACAAGAAAAAGCCAAGGCCCCGAAAACCGCATAAAAAAGGAGCCAAGAATATGTCTAAAAACCATAGGGGAAAAGGAATACGGCCATTATTTTCCAAAGGGCGGGGCGAATGCCCGGTCTGTAAAAAAACGAATGTGAAAATTCTCTACGAACAGGAATCAGGAGAAACAAAAGCCAAGGTCTGTAAAATCTGTAGGGCAGCAATAAAACATGGTAAAAAAAGTCTGATTTAGCGATACTGTCCATCTCTAAAGCTTTTAGTCTTTGGGGTGTTTTTCTTCACTCATTACCTCCTTTTGCCGGTATGTCCTATTTCTAGCATTTATAGGCATACCGGTTTTTTTACTTTTTTCTGTTTAAGATAACTTTAAGGCTTTAACAAAGATACTACGCAGGCAATAAAAAAAGCCTGTTATACAACAGGCTTCAACGGGAGCGACGGGGCTTGAACCCGCGATCTCCGGCTTGACAGGCCGGCGCGATAAACCAACTTCGCTACGCCCCCACAGTACGTTCTCTCATGCCAACGACCCCCCTGCTTCAAGGCTTTTCCTAGGGCTTGTGGGGCTTATTCCGGCTGCTCGGCCTTACTCCCCCTTATCCCCCCTTACTCCCTCTTCGCCGCATGGACAGGTCTGTTTGACTTTTTAAAATATACCGCAAAATAGGCACGGCGGTCAAGGATGTTGTTACAATTTTTTTGCCGCGCCTTAACCCTCATGCCTCAAAGCCAGGGGGCTTTACGGCGCTTTTGGTAAAAGCCCCCGGGAGGCAGCGCGGGTTTACGCGCGGGTTTTTATTTGGTAAAGTTTTCCTATGGATACGCAAAACGCAGTGAAGAACCTGCACCCCCTTGAAGTCAAAATCATCCGGCATTACCGGCTCGCGGATGAACTAACCATTGAAAAGGTCGAGAAAGAACTCTCCCTCAAAGCGGGAAACGGCAACCAAGCCCTGTCATGGCTTGCGGGCAAAGGGATTATTGCCGAGCGCCGCAGGGAAACCGCGTTCTTTTTCGAGCTCACTGATCTGGGGAAAACATGGAAAGAAAAAGGCACGCCAGAGGAACGGATTATAGAGTTCCTGCGGATAAGGCCGGCGCCCCTGCCGGACATTGCCCGGGCCTTAGGGCTCGACCCTAAGTATGTGGGGAGCGCTTTTGGAAGGCTTGCCAAGCTGGAGGTGCTCGGCATGGACGGCGGGAAACGGGCGGTGTTCATCCTGCCGCCGGAGCGGGCATTGAACGGGCGGCCTGCTTCGGGGCCTGGCGCGGAGTATCTTAAAACAGCCCGGGGGCTGCTGGACGCGGCGGCGGCGGCGGAGAACGGGCTGCTTGCGGCAGCAGGGCTTTCGGAAGATCAGATGCTGGTCATGGCCGGAATGTTCAAAAAGCGGGGCGCCGGCGCCGCGGCGTTCCGGGAGGCGGATCGGGAGACGGTGGTATTCGCCTTTACCCCTGAGCGGGACCAGATTGCCCGGGCCCTGGAGGAGCTTGGCATTACCGGCGAGGAGTGCGCCAGCCTTACCGCCGAGATGCTTGCCGACGGGAGCTGGCGGGAAAAGCGCTTCCGCCCCTATAATGTGCAGGTGCCGCCGACCCGCATGGTGATAGGCAGAACCAATGCTTACGGGCAGTTTCTTGAGGGGGTGAAGGACAAACTCGTGTCTTTGGGCTTTGAGGAGTTTGACGGCCCCCTTATAGAAACTGAATTCTGGAACTCTGACGCGCTCTTTATGCCCCAGTTCCACGCGGCCCGGGACATTCACGACGTGTATCATATTGCCGAGCCCCAAACAGCGCCGTCCATTGAGGAGCCCTGGCTTTCCCGTGTGGCGGCGGCGCATGAGAACGGCGGGGAAACCGGAAGCCGCGGCTGGAACTACCCCTTTGACCGGACATTTACCCGGCGGCTTATTCTCCGCAGCCAGGGGACGGTTATGTCTGCCAAAACCCTCCCGCGCGCCAAAATACCGGGCAAGTATTTCGGGATGCTCCGGTGTTTCCGCTACGATCGGGTAGACGCCACCCACCTGTCGGATTTTTACCAGACCGAGGGGATTGTGCTTGGCGGGGAAGTCAGCGTGAGAACCCTGCTGGGCTTTCTTGAGATGTTTGCGCTGGAGGTTGCAGGCGCCAAAGAGGTGAAGTATGTGCCGGGGTATTTTCCGTTTACCGAGCCTTCGGTGGAGGTACATATACGGCATCCGGTGTTAGGCTGGTTTGAGCTGGGCGGTTCGGGGATATTCCGTCCTGAAGTAACCGAAGCGCTGGGGGTGAACGTGCCGGTAGCGGCCTGGGGCATCGGCATTGACCGGATGGCGCTTATGGCGCTGGGGCTCAATGATCTGCGGGAGCTTTTTAGTTATGACATTGAAAGCACCCGCCTCCGCCCCCTGCGGGGGATTCAGTGACTCAAGCTACGGCAGGCCGGGTTTGGGGTGCAGGGATCGCTTGATGCGGCGCCTCAGCGCGATTCGATAGCGAAAGGGCGCGAGGCAGGAAGCCTTTAGGGGCGGTTTGGAGGGTCTATGACCCTCCAAATTCTCTTCAAAGAGGCGCGAAAGCGCCGATAAATCATTATACAACACTGATTTATCTGGGGACAGGGCAGCGTATTCCGTGTACAGAATGACTTATTCCGTGTACAGAATAACGTATTCCGTGTACAGAATGACCTATTCCGTGTACAGAATGACTCGTTCCGTGTACAGAATGACTCATTCCGTGTACAGAATGACTCATTCCGTGTACAGAATGACTCATTCCGTGTACGGTTTACCCTGTCCGGTCTTTTATGCAGGAGCCGCTGTACACGCCGCGCTCATGGCTGGTATAAAGAAATAAAAAAGGTATATAAGCGCGGGTACGCCGTATTACAGAAAGACTCAGACTGGGTACAATCCGGCTTCGGGGCAGCTGCCGCTAACGCTCCGGTAATTACCGCTGAGGCAGGGGGCGCTGTTTTTTGCACAAACAACTCATTGTTTTATAATGAGTTACCGGTGCTTCGCGCCTCTTTGAAAAAAATTTGGAGGGTCATAGACCCTCCAAACCACCCACTAAGGCGACGTGCTTTGAGCCAGTGCGTTATCGAATTCCGCTGAGGCGCATCTTCAAGCGAGCCCTGCACCTCGAAGCCGGCCTGCCGTACCTTGTGCCACAGAAACCCCCTACGGGGGCGCAGAGGGACTGGGAAGTAGGGAAATGGAACGAGAAAAAGACGCTGCTTGTATGCGGATCGCCGGAGACGCGATCCATCTCTCTCTCAAAGTCCTGCCCGGCGCCTCCTCTTCGCGCCTGCTTGAGGCGCGGGAGGGCCGGCTGCGGGTAAAAATCGCCGCGCCCCCTGAGGACGGCAAAGCCAACGCAGCGCTGCGGGATTTTCTTGCGAAACTGCTTGGCTGCCCAAAAAAGAGCGTAGCCATCCTGTCAGGGGAAAAATCGCGGCTCAAAACCGTGTCCCTCCCCCTTTCGTTAAAAGAAAAACTAGGCGTATTACTGGAAAACCGGTAATTTTATTCCGGTTTTTCTTAATACCTCCCGCCGCCGCCCAAGGCCGGCCTTGACAGGCCGTTTTCTTTTCGGTATTTTCAAGAAAAGCCCCCTTGCAAGGGGGGCGCTTTCTGTAAAACCTTAGAGAAAAAGCCTTTTTAAGCAGGGGGCAGCTGACATAATGAAAACTATAAGAGCCACAAAAGCACTCATCCATCTTGACCGGTTCGGGAAAAACATCGAGGCGGTCCGCGCGCATATCGGGGAAGGCCCCCGTATCTGTATGCCGGTGAAAGCCGACGCCTACGGGCACGGCGCCGCAGCCGTCGCCGGGGAAGCCCTTCGCAAGGGCGCGTCGTTTCTGGCGGTTGCCACGGTGCAGGAAGGCATCAGCCTGCGGGAAGAGGGCGCCGGCGCGCCTATCCTGCTCTTCTCGGTACCCCTTCCTGAAGAACTAGACTCCGCCTTCGCCCATAGGCTTATCCCGTTTATCACCGACAGGGAGTTCGCCGAAGCCGCGGCTGCTGCTGCGGCGCGGGCCGGCGTTACCGCGCCGGTACACCTTAAAATCGATACCGGCATGGGGCGGGTCGGGTGCCGCCCTGAAGAGGCGCCCGGCCTTGCGCGGTTTATCGCCTCCTGCCCGTCCCTTTTATATGCAGGAACCGCCACCCACCTGGCCCGATCTGATTCCCGCGAGCCTGACGCGGTATCTGCCACAAAACAACAGATCAACCGCTTCAAAGAAGCCCTTGGCGCCATAAGAAATGCCGGGATTGACCCGGGAATCGTCCACGCCGCCAATTCCGGCGCCACCCTCCTCCACAAAGACGCTCATTTTGACATGGTGCGCCCGGGTATTCTCCTCTACGGGTATCCGCCGTCCCCTGAGCTTGCGGATATTTCGTTCACCGAGCCTGTGATGGAGCTCGTTTCCCAGCTTGTTTTTATCAAAAAGGTGAAAAAAGGCGAGGCTGTGTCCTACGGCGGAACCTGGACCGCCCCTTGCGACCGGTTTATCGGCACCATTCCGGTTGGTTACGGCGACGGCCTCCCCCGCTCTTTAAGCGGCGGGGGCTTTACGGTGCGTATCAGAGGGAAACAGTATCCGGTGGCAGGGAGGATCTGCATGGATCAGTGCATGGTTGACTTAGGCGCCGAACTGGAAGCCGCGCGCTGGGATCAGGTCACGCTGTTCGGCAAAGGCACCTTCACCGCCGCTGACATCGCGGAGCGGCTTCACACGATACCCTATGAAATTACCTGTAATATCAACAAACGGGTTCCCCGCAGCATCGAGCGGGGGGCGGGAAAGGACTAAGCGGTGTTCCGTATTAAGACCATGAACCAGATTTCCCCCCGGGGGCTTGCGCTCTTTCCCCCAAGCCGCTATGAGGTGGCGGACGGCCTTGACCGGCCTGACGCGCTTTTGGTGCGGAGCGCCGACCTCCATAGCGCGGTTATTCCCGATTCAGTGCAGGCCGTTGCCAGAGCCGGCGCGGGATACAACAATATACCGGTTCCCTGGTGCAGCGAGCGGGGCATCGTGGTGTTTAATACCCCGGGAGGCAACGCCAACGCGGTAAAAGAGCTTGCCATAGCCTGCCTCCTCATCGCGTCCCGGGATATTCTGGGAGGGGCCGCCTGGGTATCGGCCCTCATAGAAAACGGCTGCGGGTATGATGAAGCGGCGGATGAAGCGGTAAAAGCAAAGATACAAGAAAAAGCAATAAAAGAAAAAATAGAGAACGAAAAATCCCGCTTTGAGGGCCCTGAACTGCGGGGCAAAACCCTCGGCGTTGTGGGGTTAGGCGCCGTGGGCGTCATGGCGGCCAATGACGCGGTGGCTTTGGGCATGGAGGTCATGGGCTACGACCCCTATATATCGGTGGACGCCGCATGGAACCTGTCCCGCTCAGTGGCGAGGGCGGACACGCTGGAAGGGCTTCTTGCCAAGGCCGACTACGTGTCCCTGCACCTCCCCCTGAGCGCCGCCACAGAAGGCATTATGAATAACGGCGCCTTCAGCGTGATAAAGCCGGGGGCCCGGCTTATTAACCTTGCCCGGGGCGAACTTGTGCGCGAGGGCGACCTTATTGCCGCGCTCAAAAAGGGAACCCTCTCCTGCTATGTAACTGATTTTCCGACCCCCCTGCTGCTTGCCTGCCCCAAGGCAATCTGCATCCCCCACCTCGGCGCGTCGACCCCGGAGGCTGAGGACAACTGCGCGGTTATGGCGGCGTCCCAGCTCAGGGACTTTCTTGAAACCGGCGCCATTAAGAACTCGGTCAATTTCCCCGCGTGCCGGCTTGAACAGCGCGCCCAATACCGGCTTTTGGTGGCGAACCGGAACATCCCGAATATGCTGGGGCAGATTACCACCGCTCTGGCGGACCTGAATATCAATATCGTAAGCTCTATAAACCAGTCAAGAGACGCCTACGCCTATAATATTATCAATACCGATCAAGACGTGCCGGAAGAGGCCCTCTCGCGCCTGCGGGCCGTGCAGGGCATTATCCGGGTGCGCGCCCTTAAAAGGGAGGCGGACTAATCAGCCCTTTACCACCGCAAGGGGGCGCAGCCGCACCTTAGGTTCCACCAGGTCCCGCTCCGCCTCAATCACCGCCTCAATGTCCTTGTACGCCTGGGGCGCCTCGCTGAAATCGCGGCTTTTCTTCCCGCCTTCCCCGCGGGAACGGGAAAAGCCGAACCTGTCGTACACAACGTCCCCCATAGCCTGTTCGCACGCCTCAAGGGTAAGCTGTTTGTTCGCCGCGCTCCGGCTCATCTTCCTGCCGGCGCCGTGGGAACAAGACATGAAGGACTGGGGGTTTCCCAGCCCCTCCACAATATATGAGAAGGTTCCCATGCTCCCCGGAATGATGCCCGCCTCGCCTTTGCCGGCGCTGGTGGCGCCTTTGCGGTGTATCCAGTAAGACGCGCCTCCGTGGGTTTCCCGGGCCGCGTAATTATGGTGGATGTTGATTTCCGCAAGAAACGCCGCTTCCGGGAAGAAGTCCGCAAAGATTTCTTTGAGGCCCAGCATCATAAGCCGGCGGTTTTCTTTCGCGTAGGAGAGGGCGTGGCCCATGTCCCTGATATAGGCCGCACCCAGGAGGCTGTCCGCCGGAAGGTACGCAAGATCAGGGTCGGGAAGGCCCGCGCCGGTGATGCTCCGGGCCTCTTTGTGGTAGTGGGAGGCCACGCGCATCCCCAGGTTGCGGGACCCTGAATGGAGCATGAGCCAGACCTGCCGGTCTTGGCCTTCCTGTATCTCGATAAAGTGGTTGCCCCCGCCGAGGGTCCCCAGATTGCACCGGTCAAGGAGTTCTTTTGCTTCCGACCACCATGCGGGGGGATCAGAAGAAAAGCCGCCGCGCCAGAGGTCAAAGCCGTCCCAGGGGATGGGGTCTTTGCGGTGTTTCCCTTCGCCAACAGGGATACGCGCTTTTATGGCTTCAGTGAGGCGCCGCAGGCAGGCTTTATCATAAAACGCGCCTGCTTCAAGGCTTGTTTGCACTGCGGCCATGCCGCAGCCTATATCAACGCCCACGGCGTTGGGGATGACCGCGTTATCGCAGGCAATGACCCCGCCTATGGGCATACCGTAGCCCCCGTGTGCGTCGGGCATGAGGCTTACGTGTTCTTTTACAACCGGATGGTTTGCCAGATTGCGGGCTTGGGTTCTGGTCGTTTCGTCAATATCGGCGCACCACGACCGTATCGGAATGGCGTTACTTGTATCTTCCCACTGTATCATGCCCTATCATCCAACCATCCCGCCTTCTCGTCAACCCCCTGCGGCCCCCTGCGGGGGATTCACGTGCTTCCTGCGGCGGGAGGGTTCGCAATTTTAGTCACAACCCCGAAGCAACGCCTCAGCGGACGTTGCAGGCGAAAGGGCGCAACGCAGGAAGCATTAGTAGGGGGTTTGGGGGAACTGGTTCCCCCAAATTCTCTTAAAGAGGCGCGAAGCGCCGGTAAAAAAGCCCCCCAAAAAGCCTGCGGCGGCCTGTTTCCCTAGCAGGCCGGAACATACAACACCATCACGCAACAAACAGTATATTATGCTGGAATATATCACCAAACGGCAGACAAAAAAGTCTGTATTTGACTCAAATACAGTCATTTCTGACTCAAATACAGTCATTTCTGACTCAAATACAGTCATTTCTGACTCAAATA
>JAITHF010000042.1 GCA_031280115.1 Spirochaetaceae bacterium
CCAAACCCCCAACCAGTGCGACGTGTGCAGCGCCCTTCCGCCATCGAATTCCGCTGAGGCCCATCTTCTGGGTTGTGACTAAACGTGCAAACCCTCTCGCCGCGAGAAGCACCTGAAACAGCCTTCGGCTGCGCAGGGGGCGCAGGGGGAGGGAAGAGGAGGGTGAAGACCTGGTCCGCGGTTTCCACAAAGTCGACGGCAAGGGCGCCCTTCATGTCATCGCTTAACTCCGCCCAGTCCTCCTCATTGGCTTGGGGAAGAATAACCCGGTCCATGTTCTCCCGAATGGCTGCAAGCAGTTTTTCTTTAAGGCCCCCTATGGGAAGCACCCTGCCGGTAAGGGTCAGCTCGCCGGTCATGGCTGCCCCTGCTTTGGGAGGGAGACCGCGCATCGCGGACATGAGCGATACTGCAATGGCAATCCCCGCTGAGGGCCCGTCTTTGGGAACAGCCCCTTCGGGCACATGAATATGCAGCGCCCCTTCCGGCGCAGCCGGAACGCCCCAGCGCTCCTGAACGCTCCGCACATAGGAAAGCGCAATGCGGACGCTCTCCTGCATCACGTTCCCCAGATTGCCGGTAATAACCGGCTCGCCGCTTCCGGCGGCAAAAATACTCTCAATAAGAAGTATGGCCCCCCCCGCCTCAGTCCACGCAAGGCCGTATGCTACCCCCGCGCGGGGCTCCCGCCTGAACAGGCCCCGCTTGTATTTGCGTTTGCCCAGCAGTTTCTCAATGTCCGCGCCTTCGACGGCCCGGGTGAAAGAGGCAAGGGGCTTCGCGCCGTCTTGCCCGTACCCGCCGTTTAACGCGTCCTGAGCGATCCGGCGGACGCACCGCGCAAGCTCCCGTTCCAAGCCCCGCACGCCGGACTCCATAGTCCAATGCCGGATAACCGCCAGGACCGCCGCGTCGCTGAAGGCAACAAGCGCGCTTCCCAGCCCGTTTTCCCGCAGCGCCTTGGGCACGAGAAAGCCCCGGGCAATGGCGCGTTTTTCACTTTCCCCGTATCCGGGGATCTCGATAACCTCCATCCGGTCCAAAAGGGGGTACGGAATGGTATGCAGCGAATTGGCGGTGGTAATAAAGAGGGACTGGGAAAGGTCGTAGGGAAGCTCAAGGTAATGATCCGTGAACGCGCTGTTTTGTTCAGGGTCAAGCACCTCAAGCAGCGCTGACGCAGGGTCACCCCGGACATCATGGGCGAGTTTGTCGATTTCATCGAGAAGAAACACCGGGTTGATTGTTCCGGCTTTCCGCATGCCTTGGATGATTTTTCCCGGAAGGGCGCCTACATAGGTTTTCCGGTGCCCCCGTATTTCAGCCTCGTCCCGTACCCCGCCCAAAGAAATACGCACGAACCTGCGCCCCAGAGCCCGGGCAAACGACTTTGCGAGGCTTGTTTTCCCAGTTCCCGGAGGCCCTGCGAAACAGAGGATAGGGCCTTTGACAGGCGCCTCTTCCCCGTTGTCCGCGCCCTTGTTTTCAAGGGAAAGGAGTTTGCGTACTGCGATGAATTCAAGGATGCGCTTCTTCGCCTCGTGCATGGCGAAGTGATCCTCGTGCAATATCCGCTGCGCCTCGGCCAGGTCTCCTGAATCAATGGTGCGCTCGTACCAAGGAAGGTCGATAATCCATTCAAGGTATCCCCGCAGCACTCCCGCATCCGGGCTTAACGGCTGGAGCCGGCGCAAGCGGGCAAGCTCTTTGCGGGCTTTGAGGGCCCCTTCCTCTTTGAGGCCCTTTGATTCAAGGGCGCGTTCTATTTCGGCAAACTCGTCTTCTTTCTCGTCTTTGCCCAATTCCCGGTTTATTTCTTTAATTTGTTCGTTAAGGATGTATTCCCGCTGGTTTTTCTCCATGCGGTTCTTCACCTTGCCGCTGATATTTTTCTGAATGGCAAAGATTTCGTTTTCAAGTTCCAGCGCCGCCAGCACCGCCTCAAGCCGCTTAACAGGCTCCGCAACGCCTAGGAGTTCTATTTTGCGCTCCGCTTTTATCTGCAAGGCGTGGCAGGCAATATCCGCGAGGCGTTCAAGGCTTTCGGTTTTTTCCGCGGCCACAATCGTGTTGGCGCTTATCTTTTTGGTATTTTCCGCGTATTGGGCAAAGGATTTTTGCACGGCCTGCATAAGCGCGAGGGTTTCGGTATTGGCAGCGCCGCCGTCAGCGGCGGATCCGATCGGCTCAATTTTGACCAGCGCAAGATCGTTCCGCCTGGTGGAAGAGGCGATGGTGCCGCGGTATTCTCCTTGCAGCATCACGCGGAAGGTATTATCCGGCATTTTGACGTGCTGGACAATGCGTACCACGCTCCCTTCGGCGTAGGTTTCAGCAGCGTCCCGCATTTTAAGGCACGCCGCGAAAAGGCGCAGGTCCCGCTTCAGCGCCTCGTCAATGGCGGTCATGCCTGTTTTGTAGGTAATAAACACGGACATCAAGGGATGGGGGAATAACACCAGTTCCTGCAATGGAAGCAGAGGAAATTCTTCCATTTGAGACTTTCCTCGGCGGGAGGAAAGAACTTTCATGCGCTTTTTTGGATCGGGTGTATTTCAGGGTGTTCGGCTTTTTCCACTACATCCTGGGTAATGATGACCTGCTTGCTTCCTTCCATAGAGGGGATTTCAAACATAATGTCGGTCATAAGTTTTTCCACGATAGCCCGCAGCCCCCGGGCGCCGGTTTTCTGCTTGATCGCGGTGTCCGCAATGGCGTTAATGGCGCCTTCGGTAAACTCCAGTTTCACGTCGTCAATAGCCATAGACGCCTGATACTGTTTTACGATAGCGTTGCGCGGTTCGGTGATGATGCGTTTGAGGTCGTCCCGTTTCAGTTCTTCAAGGCTCACGGTGATAGGGAGCCGCCCGATAAATTCGGGAATCATGCCGAAATGGATAAGATCGTCCGGGTGCAGGGCGTCATACAGCTCTTTGAGGTTTTTGCTGGTCTTCTCCCGCACGTCGGCGCCGAACCCCATAGGATGCTGCACCACCCGCCGCTCGATAAATTTCTCAAGCCCCACGAAAGCCCCGCCGCATATAAAAAGGATATCTGTAGTATTAATGCGTATCATCTCCTGATTGGGATGTTTGCGCCCGCCCTGGGGCGGCACTGACGCGACGGTCCCTTCGATGATTTTAAGGAGCGCCTGCTGGACCCCTTCGCCGGACACGTCCCGCGTAATAGAAACATTTTCCCCCTTGCGGGCGATTTTATCAATTTCGTCGATATACACGATGCCCCGTTCAGCCGCGGCGATATTGCCTCCGGCGTTCTGGATGAGTTTAAGAAGAATGTTTTCCACATCCTCTCCCACGTATCCCGCCTCAGTAAGGGTGGTCGCGTCCACAATGGCAAACGGCACTTTGAGTTTTTTCGCCAGAGTCTTTGCAAGCAGGGTCTTTCCCGTGCCGGTAGGCCCGATAAGAAGCACGTTAGATTTCTCAATCTCCACATCTTCCGGGTCTTTTGACGGGTTAGCGATGCGTTTATAGTGGTTATACACGGCTACTGAAAGGGCTTTTTTCGCGTTGTCCTGACCTATGATAAAAAGGTCCATGTACGTTTTGATTTCTCTGGGGGTCGGTATGTCGCCGGTAAAGTGGGTGGAAAGTTCATGGTCCTCTTCCAAGAGTATTTTGCGGCACACGTCCACACATTCGTCGCAAATGAAGACATCGTTAGGTCCGGCAATGAGGCGCCTTGCCATATCCGCGCTTTTCCCGCAAAAAGAACAGAACCGTTCATAGCCGCTGCCGTTACGAAGTCTTGCCATGTTTCTCCCTTACCAAAACCGAATCAGCCACCCCGTAGGCGACCGCGTCCTCGGCGGACATATAAAAGTCCCGTTCCATATCTAACGCCACTTGTTCGGATGTTTTGCCCGTATGTTTGGCAAAATACGCGATAAGCAGTTTTTTAAGCCGGATTATTTCTTTTGATTGTATGCCAATATCCCGCGCCTGCCCCTGGGCGCCGCCCCAGGGCTGGTGCATAAGAATCCGCGCCGAGGGCAATACCAGGCGCTTTCCCGGGGCGCCGGCAGTGAGGATAAGCGCTCCCATACTGGCGGCCTGGCCCAGGCAGATAGTCTGGATGGCGCATTTGACGTACTGCATGGCGTCATAGATCGCAAGCCCTGCGGTAACCGAACCTCCCGGGGTGTTGACGTAAAGATTTATATCCTTATCCGCATCCTGGCCTTCTAAAAAAAGCAGCTGGGCTACCACAAGGTCAGCGGTAAGGTCGTTGATTTCCCCGTCCACAAAGACAATCCTGTCTTTAAGCAGGCGGGAATAAATATCATAGGACCGCTCTCCCATGCCCGTCTGTTCCACCACAATAGGAACAAGACTGTTCATCTGTTCGTTCATCCATTATTTCCTATGAATTCAAGATAATTTTTTTTATCGCCCAATTTGACGCGGTTTTCCGCAAGGAGCCGCTCAAAGAGTTTTTGTTCTTGGATTTCTTCTTCCAGATATCTCCGGGTCTCTTCTTTGTCATAATACGCCGTAACTTCTTCCACCGGATTATTGCTGGCAGCGGCTATATACCTGATACGCGCTTTTTTTTCTTCATCAGATACGGCAAAGCCCAAATTGTGTACCAGCGTTTCTACTATCAATCTGCTGTGAAGCCTCTTACGCACGTCAGGCCGCCATTGCTCAAACACCTCGTCTGCTTCTTTCGGGGTCATAGTATCGGCAGGGACGTTCATCTGGCGCACCAGGTTCCGCCACTGGTTTTCAAGCTGGAAACGTATCATGGACTCAGGCAGGTCAACCGGCGTGGTCTCCATTATTTTCTCAATAAGGGCGTTGAGTTTGAAATCCCGAAGCCGCTCCTCCATATCTTTGGCAAACCGTTCGCGGATACTGTTTTTCAGATCCTCCAAGGTATGATACTTCTCGTCTATGTCTTGGGCGAAATCGTCATCAAGCGCGGGGAAGCGCTTCTCTTTAAGCGCCGTAAGGCTTACCCGAATCCTCTTGGTTTTTCCGGCAAGGTCTTTGTCCTCAAAGTCTTCAGGGTAGGCTTTTATGATATCTTTCGTTTCGCCTTTCTTCATGGCTATAATATCTTCATCGAACTTAAAAAGGTTATGCCCGGATCCCAGGGTAAAAACAAAATCCTGCCGCTCCGTGCCCGCCTCAATTTCGCCGGATTCGGTTAATTCAGCGTAATTCACGGTGACCACATCCCCTTTGTCCGCTGAACCGCCGCCGCTTTTATCCTGCACCACCGCGTTCCGCTCGCGGATATGCTCAAGTTCCCGATTTATATCCTCGTCGGCAATACTGACATCAGGCACCTCAATCTCAAGCCCCTGCCATTGCCCCATAGTTACCTGGGGGAAAACATCATACACTATCGAAAAGACCATGTCCGCGTTCAGATCAAAAACCGGCCTTTCCTCAATTGCCGGGCTGGAATAGGAAAGGGGGCGGTCTTGCGGGGGAAACTGAGGGTCGTCAAAAATCGAGCCGCTGGCTTTATCTAGGAGGCAGTTCAAAACCTCATCTTTAAGTGAATCTCCCAGTTTCTTTTCCAGCACCGCTTTGGGCACCTTCCCCTTGCGGAATCCCGGAATAGCGATGGTCTTACAGTAATCGGTTATGAGTTTGTCATACTCGGAACAAACGTCATGCTTTGCCACCGTGACGGTCAGCTTTATCGCAGAATGTTCAAGACGGGTTATTTGTTTAGATACGGTCACCATTATCCTCTTTGATTAAGGTTTTAGACGCCAGCGCAGGACCCAAACCTTTCTGTACATAATATTATATATGGAAAATACCAGTTTATCGGGAATTCGTCAATAGGGGCTTTTTCAATTTAAAAGGATAATCAGAAAAAAATAAAAGGATAACCGGCAAAACACCCCCTTCCGCCCCGCCCCCAGGGGCGGAAGGCCGCTCCATTACGGCTGTTCAAACGCCTCTTGCAGCTGCTCAAGATTGGCTATGATTTTGCTGAGGTCTTTGGCATAGTCGCTCTCGGAAGATGGGGCGCGCTCGGATTTTTCTATGCTCAGAGCCTTCTCATAGTCCGCTTTCGCGTTTTTATAGTCCCCTATATTAAAATATGCCCGGCCCCGCCTATTAAACGAGTATTTATTGGGCATGGATTTCAGGGACTCAGTGTAGTCTGCGATTGACCGGGCGTACTGATCGGTTTCAAAGTACGCCTCGCCGCGGCTGTCGTGGTACTCGTCTTTATGCTCCGGATCAAGATGGATAAGCTCGGTAAAATCCTGTGCCGCCTTATCATACTCCATATAATGATAAAGGTACAGATAGGCCCGTTGTTTGAGGGCGTACTGGTTGGCGGGATTTATGCTCAGGGCTTCGTCGAAATCCGCCAGGGCTTTATCATATTCATTTTTACGCTCATAGTGGTCCCCTCGGGACGCAAGGGCGTCTGACGCTTCCTCAGGGTTAAGGCGCATAAGCTCGGTATAATCGGCGATAGCCTCATCATTGAATTCATGGTAGCCGTACAATTCGGCCCTTTGCCGCAGTATTCTTATATCCTGCGGCTCAAGGCGCAGGGCTTCGGTGAAGTCCGCCAGCGCTTCCTTCACGAGGTCTTTCTTCTGGTACGCAATGCCCCGGTAAAAAAGCACTTCCGCGTTCTCCGGTTCCAGGCGCAGTGCCTCGTTGTATTCCCCGATGGCCTTGTCATACTCTTTTTTTCCCTCGTAAACACTGCCCCGGTACAGGAGGTATTCGGGAACCGGCCCCCCCAGCCTTATGGCTTCGGTGTAATCCGCAATGGCGCTGTCAAGTTCCCCAAGCTGCTGGTAGCAGCCGCCCCGGATAAACAGCTTCTGGTGGTCCTTATGATCCGGCTCAAGGCTTATGATCGCGTTGAAATCGCTGATGGCGTTCTTGTAATCCCCCAGGTTGTAATAGCAGAGGGCGCGGTTATGCAGGCTTTCTTTGCTGCGGGGTTCCAGCCTTATCGCTTCATTGAGGTCTGCAAGGCCCTTTTCAAATTCTTTTACCGCGCAATAGGCGATGCCCCGGACCTGGAGCGCGAAGGCGTGGCCGGGGTCAAGGCGCAGGATTTCGCTGGCCTCTTCCAGGGTTTTGTCAAATTTTCCGAGTTCAACATAGATGCGGGTTCTGACTATGTGCGCCCTTATCCGGGCGCTGCCGTACTTAAGCGCCTCGGCGCAGTCTTCAAAGGCGCGGTCATACTCCTTGTGTTCAAAAAAGAGCGCCCCCCGGCTGACCAGGGCGCCGCCTTTTTCTTGCTCGTTTGCTGTCTCGACTGCGGCGTTAAAATCCTGAAGCGCCCGCTCGAAATCGCCTTTGTTGAGATGAAAGATGACCCCGCGGTTATGGAGCGCGTCCTGGTCCCCGGGGTTGGCGCGCAAAATCCCGTTGTAGTCTTCAATCGCCTTATCATAGTCTTTTTTTCTAATAAAGACTTCGGCGCGGCGGTGCAGGGCGAGCGGGTTGTCCGGCTTTAACGCGGCGGCTTCGGTATAATCCGCTATAGCGCGGTCAAATTCGCCTTGATCAAGATACGCGTCAGCGCGGCTTATAAGCGTATGAAAATCCTGCGGGTCAAGGCGCAGGGCT